>JBDRBU010000062.1:0-11116 GCA_043822305.1 Candidatus Firestoneibacteriota bacterium | reverse complement strand
TATTCCTACTTTTGTAAATGCCATAGGCACAATATCTAAGATCACAATTACATATCTATCATCACATTCAATAAACAAGCCTCCTACTTTTGTACCTTTTAAACCCGATTGTCTGTTTAAGTATACTTGTTCAGTCATAGTTTCATCAACCATGGTTGATGAAACATTCTCGCTGCCTCGTAAAATATGAATAACTATTTTATATGAATGAGCTAAATCCAGTATATCTCCGTCTTCTAATTGCATTTTTGTTATTTTATCAGATCCATAATATGTACCATTAGCTGAACTGTCATCTTCAGCAATCACATTATTTTCTATAATGCAAAGTTTTAAATGTTTTCGGCTAATTCTTGGGTTATTTATATTCACATCCGGCATATAATCATCTTTTTTGCATCCAAAAGTGATTATATCATTTTTTAACATATACACCTTTTTACTTGTTTGTTTTGAAACTAAACAAAGTTTGTCTGTGTTTTTTGATTTTCTTATACTATCAAGAATGTCTTCTGCCTCTTTAAAATCCTTATTAATTTTTACTACTTTTTGCAAAACATTTTCCATGCTTTCAATATCAAGGTTTTTGAAAAAGTTTTTCGCCTCTTCAAACATTTCTTTACTTTCTTTTCCCCTTTTTGCTATTTCTTCACTAAAATTGCCGACCTTTTCTCTGTAATCTGCAAGTCCTTCACCGGATGCCAATCCTGTCTCTCCCGAAGGTAATAATAAAACATTATCTTGATTGCTCGCTACAAAAACTTTTGCTGTCCTTTCATATTCAGTCATCTCACTACTCTTTAATAACGATTGACTTTCAGTTTTAGCTTTACTTAAATCTCCGCTTTCTATTAACTTTTTTATATTTTTAGTATCACCTTCTAACTGATTAATCAGATCATGTAATCTTATATGCTTTTCGTATTTTGCTACTGCTTCGGTAATTTCCGGTAATTCAAGGTACTGTGGTAATTTTTTAAAGTTCTCAAATTCTTTTTTTGTCAAACGAACTTGTTGTTTTAATTTCATCATTATATTAATATACCTGATATACGCTTCATCCGCCCTTCTGGGATTACTTTTCGTTACTATCATTAATCTTTCCTTAAACGCCAGTAAATCAGTATTGTTTGGTAAAGCGTTTAATGTTTGATTAACCAAAGATTCAGCAGCTAAAAAATGTCCCCCTCTTAAATAATCTTCAAGTTTATCTTTTGTAATTCCCATATCAACAAGTTTTCCTTTGATAAACATAATTATCCAACTACTAATAAAAGCCAAAAATGCCAAACAAAATACACCAAGTGTTATTTTGTGAGTCAACTTATAATCACACATTTTTTTATTATACTTTTGTTCAAATATAGGATACGTAAAAATTTCGTGTGATTCTATCGGTTCCTCTTTGCTTACCTTAAATATTATTTGAATGTGCTGTTTCTCTTTATTAAATAAACTCCAACTTATTTCGATATCATAATCGGCTTTGTATTTTGCATTTTTTGTTCTTTCCATTATAGTTTTTATTACCTCGTTTTCAGGCACACCCTTATCAGTTAACAGCTTTTTTAACTCTTTTATACGCTGCTGGTATTCATCGGGAGGTATAATAAAAGTCAGTACTTTTTTCTCGCTTTCAAGAATTTTAACAGTAATTTCAGGAACTAATACACTATCAAGATAATCATCAGTGACAGGACCTTTAATAGATTTAATTTCGGAAATAGTTCCTTTCCATCCTTTTTTTTCGCATTTATAAATAACATCTGTAACAAGTAATTTAATTGATTCTTCATAAGGTTTTATCTCAAAGGGATAATTTATAAATCTATAGATATAAATAAGCACCCCTACGCACAAAACCATAATAACCAATAGTAGATATTTTACAATTCTATTCATAGATACATATCCTCCCGGTATTGTAGTTGCCCAATTTATTTGGCACCATATATTATGCCCGATGAATCAGGTAACTACTTTAAATCCTTGATTACTGCTTTTATTTTATCCATTAAAGTGTTTTTTACTTTACCTAAGGCATCGTATCCGGCATTTAACCCTGTTGTGCTATACCCGCTTGCTGAAATACCTTCAATGGTCTTATATATTTTCTCTTCTGGAAAAGAATATATTGATGCCTTACTTGTAAGCATGGCATTATACATATCATAAGGGTCTTTCTTGCTTTCAGAAGTCATCATAACATAAATGAAATAATCAACATTTGTTTTGGTTATATCATTTATTGTAGTTGTGCTAATATCTTTCTCTTTTATATCGTATTCTTCAACTCCAAATCCATAATCTATTATCATTCCTTTTATTTCATCAACCCAGGATGCTGGATGTGTTTTTAACCCATCACTAAAGAAATTAACACAGTACGCTACTGCCTTCTTTTTATACATCTCTATCCTGCAAATAGGTAAATAGAATGTTTTTTCTAAACCTATTTTTTCTCCGTCTATCTCAACATTAACCGTTACTTCCTTGGTTGAAGAATCCACATTAATGTTTTCAATGGGTATTTCCAAATCCCCTTGTCCACTTGTTTTTAAAGGTACCTCTGAAATTTTTCCTTCTCCCTTAATAAATGCTACTTTTAAAGGGATACCGGAAACAGGTTGTCTATTATTACTATCTACCCTATAAGACACAAATACAGTTGGTTTTTTTGTTATTTTTCCATCACTATCAAAAAATATTTTATCATCAAGGCTTTTCAACTCTAAATTATTTACAATCTCACTTATCCTTGCCGATAGTATACCTCCTACATCTTCTGTTTTTCCGTCCTCATCTATATCTTCATTTAGCAAACCACTAAAACTATCTACCAATTTCGCACGACTATTAATAAATTGAGTAAGTGCCTGCCCATAATTTTTTTGTTTCATTGCTTCCAAACCTTGTTCAAACGGCGTACTAATAGATATTTTCTTGGATTTAAGATCTGCTTCTACCTTATCTTTATATATCCTTACAGGAAGGTAAGCAATAGCCGTGACCTGGTCTTTTTCACGATATTTTTCAAATTCTTCAACTTTAACATTCTCTAATAAAGCATCAACATAGGTGGTTGTCTTGCTTTCAAATTTTTCCTCAACTAATTTGTTATCTTTTTTAATAGTATCACTAACAGTATTTATTACTCTTACTTTAAGCCTTTTTGCCAATTCTAATCTTGCTCTTTTCTTTGCTTCCTCTATCGTTTTCCACGAATTACCATCAAATTCAGCATATTCAGCAAGTGCTTTCTCACAATAATAATTCGGATCCTTTAATTTTTCATTTACTTCCTTATCCGCTTTTTCCCATGCTAACCTTTCCCGTCTTTCTTTTTCTTCTTTCTTTTGCACTTCTTTTTCATCAGGGAATAATCCTCCAATTAGTTGAAAAGGACTACAACTTATATTTGTTAATGCTAATAGAAATATGAAACAAAAAAATACTTTAATTTTCTTCATCCTGCACCTCCTATTTTTACCCATTTTTTTGTGTCGATGTATCATATTGTTTCAGCAATTCCGGACCATAAAAAACTGCTTTCTTAACATATTCAATTTCTTCTTCCTTAAATAAAAACGGCATCACCTGATTAACCAAAGACTTCATATTTGCTTTTTTCAATCCTTTAAACTTTTTTAGAAGGGCTTCTTTCGGCTCTCCCTGAATTTCCTTGTTTTTAAACATTTCAGGATCTAACGGAAATTTATTCTTTAGTAAAAAAATAATATCGTAAACATCTCGACCCCTGCATCTATGGATAAAAGCATGCGATTTTTCCGCCAGGAACGATCCTTTATCCATGATTTGAGCGGTAAACAACTGTCCGAATTTTGAGACAGCAACAACCTCATGCTTGATCTTCCACTTTGGTACATTTGTCTCTATCTTAATCATTATGTCCAACCCGATCTTGTCCGTTAAACCAAATTGCTTCATTACTTCTTTAAAAGTAATCTTTGCCGATAACACATCATAAATATCCTTTCTTGTGTATTCAACATTAAAACCTTCATTATCCAATTTATCTTTAAGCAGGACAATCATCCCGCTAAACTCGCCATAACCAAGCCCTTTTGCGTTGAAATCCAAATCTTGAGAAAACCTCGGGATGTTATAAACAAATCTCAGCGCCGTTCCTCCGGCAAAAAATAATTTTTTACCGTATTCGCTTTTAAATATATAATTTAAAGTTAATGACTGAATATATTCTCTTAGTATTGCGCGTTTTTTATTTAATGGCAGTTTCATCTTTTCAGCTTCATCCAGCAACGATTCCATTGTGATCATAAATTCTCCTTTTTTAGCTTTTCAACGCGAGATACAACGAACACTCCGTAAAGTTTGGCATATTGTTTTACTTTTTCCCAATTAAGTTGCTTTAAGATATCGGTATCAAACCTGTCTTCCATAACATCAATTTCCTCTCCTCGCCTCATTTTAAGATAAATATAATCCACAAGTGCTTTCTCCTTCTCTGCAATATTTACTTTAAAACCTTCAAGATTCAAAAGTATGTATCCAAAGAATGCTTCCTTTTTTACAGAAAAATACCAAAACACTCCCTGTTTGTTTTTAAATACCTTTGTCTGCCCTGTCGTTACCGATGTGACTTCAGCCGTTTCCTCAGGAATGATATTGTAAAATGAGAGCGCTGTCTCAAGGGAAACATAAGAAGGTTCATACATTCTGTTTGCTAAAAATAAGTCCGGGATCGTCGGACCGCCTTCTGGAAATTTAACACTATATAGACCTTTTTTGAGACGTTCAATGATTCCTTTTTTTTCATACTTTTGCAATAGATTATCCACTGTCTTTCCGCTTGATTGACTAAATACCATTTTTGCTTCTTTCACGGAAAAGACATACCTTTTATTTACTCTGGCATATGTAATTAGGTTTTTTTCATCCATATACTAAATACCCACGGCAATGGGTATTACTGATATGAGTATATCACAGTTCTTCCCTCTTGTCAAATAATTTTAATATATCTTCTTTAAGTTCTAAAACTGTTTGATATCTTTATCCGGCTGAAGACATTTTCTGATTATTACCTCAACTTCCTCTTGTAATTGGGGACAAATTTCCCTTATTGGAGTATAAACCATCTCTCTCTTCTGGGTAATAAAATCAGGTCCTTTAAAAGGTACTTTACCGGAGAGAAGCTCATAAAAAATCACCCCTAAACTGTAAATATCCGAACGAAAATCACTACTGCCTGAATGTTGTTCAGTAGACATATATCTTAATGTTCCAGAAGCATCTCCTTTACCTGTTAAAGCTGTTAATGTATCTATCGCTACCCGTGCAATTCCAAAATCCATTATTTTAATCCTGGCATCCGGAGTAAATCTGATATTTGCTGGTTTTAAATCTCGATGAACTACATGTTCGTTATGAGCATAATTCATTGCTTCACAAATCTGCTCCATTATCTTTATTGTTTTGTTTACATCTACTTTTCTTTGTTCATCCAAGAGTTTATCAATTGTTTTACCCTCCACATATTCAAAAACAAGATAAATTTCATCTTTTTCTTCGAGAATATCATAAATATCAACAATATTAAATATTAGGATGATGCAATTGTGCTACTGTCCTTGCTTCCTGGAGGAACTTTTCTTTTTCCCTTAGATTAATTTTAAGTTCTTCTCTCATCTTTTTAATTGCAACTTTTTTCTTGAGTTTTTTGTTAACTGCTTCATAAACAACACCCATATTGCCCCTGGGAAGAATTTCTCTTTTAAACTCGTATTTTTTTACTCCATCTTCTTCGGGAGATCTTATTATAGTGCCAGTATCAACTCTTTTTTGTTTTCTAACAAATAGAAACACTACGGATAAGATTAAAACCAAACTTAAAATTCCCCCTATTAAATAATACGAAGAAACATTTTCACGGAAAGACTTTCCCGGTGGTAATGATACAGGTTTTTTCAGTTCTTGTTCTTTAGTTAATAATGGTTGTTCCAATAATAATGATTTTTTCTCGCTTACTTCTTCAGGTTGTTTTTCACCACAATGAATGCAAATTTTTGCGTCCTTTTCAATTGATTTGCCACAGAAAACACAAAATTTTTGGGTTTGGAGATTACCTCCTGTATTGCTTTCTTTAATATTCTGCGCAAAACAAAAATTTAAATTACTGAAAGATGAAGCAAATACTAAAAGAAAACAAAAAAACATTAGATTGATTGTTTTATTTCCTTTCATCTTTACCTTCTTTTTTTTCTTTTCTTTCTTTACTTTTTTTCTTCACTTTTTCCACTTCATTCACTTCTTTCACTTCCTTCAACTTTTCCAGATATTCAGATTGCCAGATTATCAGATATTCAACTACTTTGCACCACTCAACACGCAACGAAACCCAACATTGTCGTCGCGACTGCCCGGCGTGAAGTTGATGCGAAGGGCAGACCTGCAATTGAGAGCATAGTTGTACCACGAGCCGCCACGAAGAACTTTATAAGTGCCTGTATTAGGTCCTTTAGGATTATTCGCCTGCCCAAGTCCGGCGACTACCTCATAATATTTATCATCATACCAATCACTGCACCATTCCCATACATTTCCATGCATATCATATAGCCCCCATTTGTTCGGCTTCTTTTGCCCTACTGCATGTGTCTTACTACCGGAATTACTACCATACCATGACCATGCATAATCACCTAATTCTGATTCACTATCTCCAAAGCAATATTTACCACTACTTCCTGCCCTGCATGCTTTTTCCCATTCTGCTTCTGTCGGAAGCCTTTTCCCTGCCCATTCTGCATACGCTACGGCATCATTCCAACTAACATTTATTACAGGCATTTTACCTCTACCCCAACCACTGTCAGAAGGTTTTTCTCTGTTTGTTGCTTCACGGAATTTATCATACTGCTCAAAGGTTACTTCGTATTTATCTATGTAATATGCATCTAAATATACCTTGTGAACAGGCTTTTCATTATCATAATCATTACTTCCCATCTCAAACTCTCCTGCTGAAATGTATATCATATCCGCATACTTACCGGTGCCTTCATGTGGAGTATTCATCTTTTTCGCTCCCGCTAATAATTTTTCTACTTCTCCTGCTGCTCCCATTTCCTTTGCTTTTTCAAATTCCAATACTGCTTCTGAATATTTTCCTTCATTCGTATATTTCTTTCCATTTGAAATATAACTGCTTATCTTTTGCTGCTTTTTCATCTGAACAGACTTCATCCCATCTTCTGCATCCTTATCATTCGGCTTATACTTCAACGCTATTTGATATGAGTTTATCGCTTCGTCCCACATGCCTTTCTCTGCTGATTTCAAGCCCTTTTTGTAATAGAACTCATACATTTTGTCTTCGGCTTCTATCAAAAAAACAAAATTTTCGCCCTTAAGTTTTGGATAATCTTTCTCTACATCCCAGATAATGTGTTTTTTGCCACTACCCGTGACATCATCGCCAACATCACCTTGCAGTGCTCGCGGTATAAGTATAAATGTATTACCACCTTCTTCTGAGAGTTTCAGTGTAATCTCGAATCTATCATCATAAGGGTTTATAAGTTCATAATAAATATGCACAAGTCCTTTGTTGTCCTGTTCAAAATGAACATTCTCTATTCTTGACTGGGCATATACAGTTGTTATGAGTTGACAGATTAAATATACCAATAAAAACATTTTATTTTTCATATCCTACACTTTTTTATTTACCATAGAAAACATTAAAAATAAGATGATTGATGACCTATAAAATTTCACCGTCATAGTTTGCTAATTTGACCAATTAATTCTTCTACTATTTTATACCTTTTCTCTTTATCTGCTTGAAGACATTTGTTTATTATTCCATCAATTTGTTTTGGTAGTTCTGGAACAAGTTCGGGTAGCAGGTGAAACACCATACGCTCTTTTTGTGCAAGAAAATCAGGACCTTTAAATGGTAATTCTCCTGACAGCATTTCATATAAGGTTACCCCAACTGAATAAATATCTGACCTTTTATCATATTCCCCGAGATGCTGTTCAGTCGACATATATGCAAGTGTGCCAGAAGTGTCTTTACCTGTCAGTCGTGAAAGAGTATCTTTTAGTTCTCGAGCTATTCCAAAATCCATTACCTTTACCCAACCATCAACTGATACCATTATGTTTGATGGCTTTAAATCCCGGTGCACCACCTGCTTATTGTGTGCATATTTTAATGCCTCACAAACAGACATTACTATCTTCATTGTTTCATCAAAACTTAATCTAGTTTTTTTGCTCAATAGCATATCTACTGTGTCGCCATTAATATACTCAAATACCAGATACATATTACCTGCTTCCTCAAACATGTCATATATATCAACTATATTCGGATGATGTAACTCCGCTACACGCCGTGCCTCTTCCATAAATCTCTTTTTTTCACGAACATTTATTGCTAATTCTTCTTTCATCTTCTTTATTGCTACTGTTTTATGTATTTCCTTATTCACTGCTTCATAGACAATACCCATGCCGCCCCTGCCTATTTCACGGACAAACTCATATTTCTTGCCGATATAATATGTTTCACCCATCTGCGTTCCACCGACAACCGTCCCTCCACGCATAGATTCTGGTGAAACATTAACATTCTGTGGTCTAACTGAAGTTATCCGGAGATACCTTGAATTAACATCTTTGTAAGAACCAAGTTCGTTGATAAATTTCTCATATATCTCTCGAGCAATATCTATTTTGCCTATTTGTTCTAAGTTGGCTCCCTCCTGATAATATATCTCTAACAATTGTTTGCCATTGTCAGTATTATTAAATTCCTTAAAATTTTCATTTTTAATATGTGTCATTACATGGTCATAAATTTCATATTTTAGACAAATTTTAAGCCACTGTATTAATTCTTTTTGGTCTGTGGTTAGTATTTTTGAAACAAATTCTTTAATTTCTTCATCCATACCCTTGTTCTTCAGTAACATTAAAAATTTATCCCAGTATTTATCCGGCAACATATCGGGTAGAATTTCTCCAAGACGGTTTGATTTTTCTGATACATAAATCAAATGTTTATAATCATCATCGTTTATTTCTTCAGGGTAGCGTTTTTGTTTTATATTTAAGATAGATAAGGCAGACTTATAATCTTTTTTTTGTATTAACCTGTTTGCCATTAAACTATAAATATCTGGATTATGTAATTTAACATCTCTCCGGGTTACAATATCAATTAACTCATTAAGTTTATCACACTTCAGATATATCACATAGAACAGTTCAAATTCCTCTGATGAAATGGGACTTTTTATTATACTTTCTTTATCTTTAATCAAAAAGAATGCCTCTGTTGACTTTTCAAGAAGAGTAAGTTTACTTACTAATATCAGTTTAGTTCCGACAGAAAATTTTTCTTCTTTTAATTTATGCACCTGGTCCGTATTTAAATAAATATCCAGTATTTCATCAATTGTAAACTCTTTTTCTGGTTCACCATCGAACTCCTTGAATTGTTTATAAAATTGATACGCAACTATCCAATCCTTTTCTTTGACCAGTTGTTTACAAAATCCGCAGAAATATTTATTACCAAGGTTTATTTTAAGCAGCGTTTCTATACGACCATTTCTGTAATAAATGTTGAAAAGTTCTTGCGGTGAAAATTTTATTAAATTGCCATCAAGTTTTCTGTATTTGACAAATAAGTTGTATGCTTCTTGGTAAAGAGAAGAATTTATTTTTTTTCTTATTTCGTCTGGTAGAGTGGCTAAAAGGTGCGCTCTTTTTTTCTTATTCTTATATATTATAAATAGAACATAGAACCCAATTACAGAGACAATAACATAGCTGATAGCAGTTATTACTTTCTTTTTCGCCCTGTATTTTTGTGATATACCGGCATCAATTTTGCCGGGAGAACTTACATTTTTTATGGTAACAGCAGAAGAAAAAGAAGTAAAACAGCAATTAAAACTAACCAACAGCAAACATAGAAATAAAATCTTATTTTTTTTGTTTCTCATAAAAGTTTACCAATCTCTATTAATTGCTTTACCCTGTTAGAGAAAGCCACCAACGGAGTTGGTGGTAAAGAAAATAGAAGAGACCGAAGGTCTCTAACAGGGTTTACCTGCATATTCGTATGAATTCAAACTAATAAATTTCATATCTTTGCTCAATCTAAACAAAATACGAATTTGTTCAAGAATTCCATCCGCATAACACAATTTTTCAAGTTTATTTCTCTGCCTATTTGCTATAAGTATCATTTCTATAAAATCCAATAATTTATTCTCTATTCTTGCTGAAATTGAAAACCTTGACGATTTTGGAAATTTTGTCGTATGAGCCATTGCCCATAAAATAAAATCATACGTTTTAGTAAATATTATTAATTCACACTTTTTATATTCCATATCCACCAAAGTTACGCTGACGAAATTTCTATTTTTCTTTCTTTTTTATGTGTTTCTTACTTTATTTTCTTTCTTTATTTTTTTCACTTCTTTTTCCCAGATATTCAGATTGCCAGATTTTCAGATATTCAACTACTTTGCACCACCCAACACGCAACGAAACCCAACATCGACGTAGCGAAGGTCCGGCGAGTTGTAGTTGCGAAGGGCGGACCTGCAATTGTTAGCAATGTTGTGCCACGAGCCGCCACGAAGAACTTTAGAAGTACCTGTATCAAGTCCTTTAGGATTATCCTTATGACTATTTGCATAATAGCCACCATCATACCAGTCACTGCACCACTCCCAGACATTACCATGCATATCATATATTCCCCATTTGTTTGGCTTCTTTTCTCCTGCTGGATGTGTCTTTGAACCTGAATTACTATAATACCATGCATAATCACCAAGTTCACTTTTATTATCTTCAAAGCAATATTTACTGCTACTTCCTGCTCTGCATGCCTTTTCCCATTCTGCTTCTGTTGGAAGCCGTTTCCCTGCCCAGTTTGCATACGCTGATGCATCATTCCAACTTACATTTATTACTGGCATATTACCTCTACCCCAACCCTCATCAGAAGGTTTCTCTCTCTTTGTTGCTTCACAGAATTTATCATACTGCTCAAAAGTTACCTCGTATTTATCTATGTAATATGCATCTAAATATACTTTGT
>JBDRBU010000061.1:0-4338 GCA_043822305.1 Candidatus Firestoneibacteriota bacterium | reverse complement strand
CGGACAAGAAAGACAGTAGGGAGTACAACAACGAAGTATTATTACGATGGAGCGAATTGCATAGCAGAGATAGAAGGAAATACACTAAAAGCAATCTATGTGCATGGAGTTGAAATGATTTCAAAAAGAGACATATCAGGGACATTGTATTATTTGTATGACAACATAGGGAACACAGTAGCAACAGTAAATTGGGATGGCACAGTAAATACAAGATATGAGTACGATGCGTTTGGCCACGTGAGAAGTGAAACGCCTAGCGGTGATACTAGGAATAAAAATAAATTTGTTGGTGGACATGGAATTGTTGACGATTCTGCGGATGATGGGTTGATTTACATGAGGGCGAGGTACTACGATTCCGAAACGGGAAGATTTATATCAAGGGATCCGATAGAAGGTTCAACCAAGAAACCCTCTACTTTTAATTTTTATCTATATTGCAACAATAGTCCAGTCATGGATGTTGATATCTATGGCAATATGTCAATGTGTGAATTTAAAGAAAAAGTTCGTAAATTTTTAGAATTTCTTAATAGACTTGGTATTAAAGCTGAAATATCTGGTGGTTTGGGCATTGGTGGTAGCTTATCAGTTAAAATTACAGGAACAGGCCAAATTATTCTTGGTGGCAGTGTATCCGCAGTTTCGTTTGGTCTTTCAGGTTCATTGACTGGAAATTATCAAATAAGTGGTTCGGGTATACCAAGTGATGTATTTAGTTCAAGTACCGGGACAAATGTAAGTGCTGGAGCATTTGGAGTTGGGGGTAACTATTATGGTGGTGTATCCTCAAGTGGTGGATATTCTGAAAGCGTTGGCGGTGGAGTTGTAGTTGGGGCTGGACCAGTAGCTGGTTCGGTATCTACAGGAGTTAGTGGCCAAATGAATTTAACAATGGCTGTTGCAAATGGAATAAGAGCTATTGGAAATGCAATTGCATCAATATTTTAGTATGCTAAATTATGGAAAGTAAAGAGGTGATTTTTTATGGAAAAGAATGAAGTTGTTAGATTGATGTTTATATTTTTATTTGGAGGTGCATTACTAATTAGTGGTGTAATTGGAAATATATTTTTTGGTAAAAATAATGATGGTGGCATTGCGAAATATATTTCTTCACCACCGTATACTTCTGAAAGGCTGTCCATACTATTTAAAAAAATATTTATTGTTATGGGTTATTTATTGTTGGCTGGAGGCATAATGATTATTATAATGCTTTTAACTGGACAAGAGATAAAATGAATAAAATATTTAGTATCCTGTATAGTGCTGGATTCATAATAGCACTTATTTATACATATGGCAATTATAATAAAAACTTTTCAACTTTAGGTAAAATTATATTCATTATATTAGGTGCAATAATTGTTTTAGGTAGTATTTGGAATATTTATAGAATATTTAAAAATAAATAAATTCATTCCACAATGCCGAGGAAGGGGTTAAGAAGGATTAAAAGCGAGGTGCAATATGACTGCATGGATAATATTGGGAGCACTTATAATAATAGGTATCGTTTTTGTTTTAGTATTTTCTAAAAAGAAATATTTAAAATCTTTTAAGTTTAGTGGCGGATTGAAAGGTTTTGATATTGATACGCAATTTTATAAAGAGAAAGAGAAGAAAGATACACTTAGGGTTGCTGAAATGGATAAATATGTTGTAAATACAAATAGCATTGAAGTATTTAAGAAGTATCTGGAAAAGAAAGAAGAATTTATAAAATCTATAGATATTAAAACCCTTACGCCTTATGCTACTTCTACATCTTCCATAGTGGTTGATAATGCTCCTGAATTGCTAAACGATATTGATATTGATTATAAAGATAAAACCTTAAGAGATATATTACCTGAAGATGTTTATAAAAAAGTAATGGAAGCAAGAAATAAAGCTGTTCATGAGGCAATGGACAATGAAGAACACGATAAACCGAAAAGCCAATGATTTAATAAAAATATTGAAAGAAAAATATGGAAAAAAATATAGAAAAAAATATAGGGACAGACACCATATTAATATTGACATGAGGAGATTATCGTAATAAAGGGTATAAAGGGGACAGCGCCTACTTATTGACAGTATGTATTGAAATTATTTGGTCAGCAAATAATGCGATAAACTGTAAAGTCAAAGTACGAAAATTCGCATGTTGATAGAATAAGGGGTTTTAAGAACTTTTTTATCTCGTTGTAATCCATTTCAACTTGCATTTTTACAAAACTCTATGTAAAATAAGTCTGTTCAGGATTTTAATGTTCTTTGATCTTATAAGTTATGATGCGTTTGGGAAAGTAAGAAGTGAAACGCCTACCGGTGATACAAGAAATAAAAATAAGTTCGTGGGAGTTTGGGGTGTTGTTGATGATTCTGTTGACGATGGATTAACCTATATGAGGGCAAGATACTATGATAGTGAAACGGGAAGGTTTATTTCAAGAGACCCAATAGGTGAATTTTTAATCTATGTTTATTGTAGAAATAACCCAATAATATTTATTGATCCTTCGGGCTTAGCATATGTAACATCAAGACCTGTTGCGGGTGGAAATCATACATATATAGTTTTTACTCAAGGGGATGGTGCTGGTAAAACAGGTGCTTTCTTCCCGACACAGGATTTTGGTGTTGATACAAGAACCGGTGACTATGGCTGGGGAGAAATAAAGTCAGAAATAAATAATAAGTTAGATATGTCAGACTATAAGAAGAAAAATAATGATAATTTAATTGATATGAAACTTACTCCTGAACAGGAACAAAAATTATATGATGCAATAAAGAAATATAATGAAAGACAGAATAGAAGTCAATATAAGCCAGGAAATAATAATTGTAATACTGAATTAAAAAAGTTATTAAAGGAATTAAATATTGATTTACCATCAGGAGTAACAATAGGTACATTAAAAGGAGTTCAAAAGACAAAATAATACTTTATTAAAGAGGAAGTTTATGATAAAAAGTAAATGGTTTGTTGGGTTTTTTGTTGTAATAATTATAATTGTTTCTATTTATTGTATAATTATTAAAAGAGGGGATATTATGTTATTAAAAGATCAATATGTAATACTAAGTGGGTATAAAGGTATTGAAATATTTGATATTAATAAACGAATAGGAAGGACAGTTTGCACCTATGATAAGGGTGTAAAGAGTACCGCTCTTAGTTTTGCCTATGCAAGTTACGGTGGGGGTATAATATGTTCAATGACACCAACTGATGGTCCAGAAGAGTATAGGCTTGTTTTAATGACACTGAGAAATAATAAAGTAGAAAAAAGATATATTAGTATAACTGGAAAATCTCCATTTATTTCTCCAAACGGAAAACATGCAATTATATGGTATAAGGGTTTAATAAAAATTTTAAATACAGAAAATGAAAAGGTTGAGGCAATACCAAAAGAAAGTGTGCGTGAATATGTTGCAGAGCCGTATTATAGTTGGTCACCCGATTCAACTAAGATTGTGTTTACATCTTCTGAAGATGGAAATATAAAAATATTTGATTTAAATAGTAAAAATATAAAACAATTGTGTAAAGGGGATAGACCTATATGGACAAAAAAAGCGGATGAATTATCTTTTGAAGGAGAAGATGGGTTTTATAGATATAATATAATAAACAATTTAAAAACAAAAATATTTGATTATGGAACCAAAACATTATCTAGAGGGAAACGAAATGGGCCACTGTCCTGGTCAAACAATAATGATAATTTATTGTTTAGTAGACCAGGGGATTATTTTACTTATATATATCTTTATGATTTTAAAAATAACAAGGAGTATGAGATAATTGGGTCACCAAATGATAATTATTTTTGGCCAGAAAACCAAAAATATATGGAAAAATTATTTAGAGTAGGTATTTCGCCCTAACCCGTGCTGGCTACTTTTAAGATTAAAACAACGCCGAGCACAAATCGGGATAAGCAGTAAAGCGGAAATACGAAAATTCGCATGCTGATAGAATCAGTGGTTTTAGCAATCTTAAAAATCTACGGTAATTCATTTTGTATTAATTTCAATCATAATAAACACCTATAGGATAAATTTACATTTTCAAGATTTTTGAACAGCAAAGTTCGTGATAGACTGTAAAGCGGAAGTACGAAATTTCGTATACTCAAAGGGTTGATTAGGACTTAAGAATTCAATAGGGATTTCTAAGAAAATAAAAATATGGAAAATATGGGGACAGACACCATATTAATGTTTGACTGTTATTATAGCACATTGGGAAGTAAATGGAGGCATTCATATGATGTGGTTACAATAACAAGATGTTAATACTAATTACTACGTGAAAATGTTAATAATCGCCAA
>JBDRBU010000060.1:0-9107 GCA_043822305.1 Candidatus Firestoneibacteriota bacterium | reverse complement strand
AATAATATTATATAATTGGTGTTATTATTTTAACAAAAAAAGAAAGAAATGTAAAGATTTTTTTGATTTATTTGATATTGATTGAAAGGCCTTTACTTTATTAGTGTCTTCAAAACTCTGCCTTATGGCAAAATTTCAGTTATATATGCCGGAGTTGTAGCATCAGGAATTGTTATTACTGGATATGTGTTCAATCTTATACTAAATTGACTTAAAAAGGGATATTATGATAAAGACAAATGTAAAGGAGGGTTGAAATGAAACTTGAAATACTCGGTACAGGGTGTTCTAAATGTAAGAAGCTTTATGAAATTACACAACAAGCAATAAAGGAACTTGCTGTTGAAGCGGAAATAAACAAGGTAGATAAAATTGAGGATATAATGAAATACGATGTTATGATAATGCCTGCGCTTGCTATAAATGGGGAAATCAAAGTGGCGGGAAGAATACCATCAAAAGCAGAGATTACTAACTGGATTACGACAGAATTGTCGAAAAAGTAAAAGAAGGATATGTCTATGGCAGATTGTTCATGTGGTTGTGGAGGAAAAAATCTTCTGATATATTCTTGTTCCGGTGCTTGTGATACTGGGGAGATATTGGATCTTACGGCAAGAAAGATAAGGAGTGAAGGTACTGGAAAAATGTATTGTTTAGCGGGGATAGGAGCAAATTTGCAGAATTTTATTGAGCAGGCAAAAGGTGCTGATTTAAATATTGTGATCGACGGCTGTTCGGTTGGATGCGGGAAAAAGATATTTGCGGATAAGATACATTAAGGAGGTTTTAAATGCTTAAACAAAGCCCTTTGGTTTTTGTATTAATATTAGGTTTGGTATTGATGTTAATTATCAGTTGTTCCGGAGAAGGGAAACAGACGGAACAAAAGGAAAAAAACGGTGTTGCTTTGATAAACGAAAAACTACCGGTAACATCTGACATGGTGAAAGCAAAAGAGCAAGTTACTACGGAAAAGGCAAGTGTAAAAAAAGACAGTAAAAAGGTACCATTAGTTATTTTCGTCGAACTGGGTTCGGTAAATTGCATACCTTGCAAAATGATGCAGCCGGTAATGAAAGAAATAGAAGAAGTGTATAAAGATAAAGTTAAGGTCGTTTTCTACGATGTTCGGACTGAAAAAGACGCGGAGTACGCAAAACAATACAAAATTAGAGTTATTCCCACGCAGGTATTTCTTGATAAAGACGGAAAAGAGTTTTTTAGGCATGAAGGTTATTATCCTAAAGAAGAAATTGAAGCATTGCTGAAGAAACAAGGTGTAAATAAATGATAACCGGGATTTTTGAGAAGGTAAACTCGTTATTTAACTCAGGCACAGCTCCGGCAATTCTTGCCTCTTTTATATGGGGGATTCTTAGTATAATTTTGAGCCCATGTCATTTGTCAAGTATACCTTTAATTATAGGTTTTATAAATGGACAAGGACGTATATCAACAAAAAGAGCATTTTCTGTTTCTTTGCTTTTTGCAGTAGGAATATTAGTTACAATAGCAATTATAGGGGGTATTACTGCAGCTGCAGGAAGAATGCTTGGCGATATAGGGAAATGGGGGCATTACTTAGTTGCAGCAATATTTTTTATTGTTGGGCTGATCCTTCTTGATGTTATTCCATTGCCTTTTTCCGGTCCGGGACAAATTGAAATGAAAAAGAAAGGTCTTATAACTGCTTTTATTTTGGGATTGGTCTTTGGCATAGCGATTGGACCATGCACATTTGCTTATATGGCGCCAATGCTTGGTGTTGCATTCAAACTTACTACAACCAACCCGTTATACGGAATAACGTTACTTATGGCGTATGGTGTTGGTCACTGCACGGTAATTGTTTTTGCGGGAACATTCAGCGAAATTGTTCAGCATTTTCTGAATTGGAATGAAAGATCAAAAGGTGTAATTATAATAAAAAAAATATGCGGAGCCCTTGTAATACTCGGAGGGATACATTTGGTTCTAACTACTTTTTAAAACATTTTCAAGCGAGGAAGTATGCCTGAATTAGAAATAAAAAAAGGAAGTAATTATCAAATAATAGTGTTCCCAAACCAAGAAGATGGCTTGAAGGCACAGAGAATATTGCTTTCTAAAAACTCAGGATTCAAGTATGTTTCTTCATTGGCAGTAGTTGTTGCTGAAGAAGATAGGGAAAGCACATGTAATAGATTAACCAGAGAAGGAGCAAATATAAGCGGGTATTATAAATTTATATTTAGATGGAAAAATGATTGCAGAAAGTATAAACTTTTTAATGATTTCAGCGTCTAATATAATATGGGCTATTCAAGAACATTGCTTGAGTTTGAACAACAATTTGTCGTTCTAAAGACAGATTTTATTATATTGTAGTTGCCCAATTCATTGGGCTAAATACTGCCTGATAAATCACGCAGGCTAAAGACTGCGACTACAAAAAAGATAAATATTTGATATAATTTAATAGGAAAGCAAGAAAAAGTTTCTAGAATAGTTAACATATTATAAGTATTGTTGTATTTACTCTTTTATAGTGCTACCTCAAAATTTTTGAGAAACCACAAGAAGTTCGGAAATAAATAATTGTAACCACAAACTCAATTCTTGTATTCAAAATTCTTTTAAAATAGTGTATAATATAATAACTTATAAGATAGAGCGCCTGACTTTTAGAAAATGGTTTGTTATGGGGATTCGAAATAGTATATATTTATAAAAGTGTTTTGTAGAATTTGGAATAATTACTCGAGAAAAAAATAGCTACAAATCAGCCACGAATTTAATTTTTAAAAGTGGGTTTGTGAAAACCCTTTTAAAATAATGCGCCCATAGCTCAATTGGATAGAGCGTCTGACTACGAATCAGTAGGCTGGGGGTTCAAATCCCTCTGGGCGCACTTTTAAAAATGATAGCGGGTCACTGCTTTTTTTATAAAACATAAAGAATTTTATATTTGGTGTCGAAAAGGGGGTATGTTGGTATTCGGTTTGAATTACACAATTTTGTTGACAATACTCCAGATATTCAATATAATGATATACAATTCGTTATTATATAAAACTGTTGTAAATAGTCAGTGAAAGCAGTTATAAAATACGGAGGTAAAATGATTCTAATTGTTGATGACCAGCAGGATATTTGCGATGTTTTGGGTGTATTTCTTCAGAGGGAAGGTTACAAAACAGAAATAGCAAATTCTGGGAATTTAGCTATAGAAATGTTTAAAAAAAACATACCAACGCTGGTCTTCTTGGATATTAGACTTCCTGATATTTATGGCATAGATGTCTTAAAAGTATTAAAAGAAATGAACGCAAAAGTTCCGATAATAATGATAACGGCGTATAGGGATGCAGAGGTAGTTGTGCAATCTTTCAGGTTAGGTGCTTGTGATTGTATATTTAAACCGTTTGATTTTAATTATATTAAAACCGTAATGATGTCAACCATAGGTAAAGGAAAATAATGTATATTGAATATTGGAAGTTGAAAGAAAAACCATTTGAAAATACTCCAGACCCTAAATTTATTTATCTTTCGGCTCAGCACGAAGAAGGTTTATCACGCTTACTTTATATTATCAGAGAAGAAAAAGGATGCGGATTACTTACGGGTATTTTTGGTTGTGGTAAAACGCTCCTAAGCAGAGCCTTATTAACCGAGCTGGAAAAAGATATTTATAAAGTAGCTTTTGTTATTAATCCTATAGTTGAAGAAGTTGATTTATTAAGATTAATTGCTCATCATTTAGGTTCATCTGAACTTCCTAACAGAAAAACTGATATTTTAATTAAATTAGAAGAATTAATTAAAAATAACTGGAGAGACGGTAAGAAAACAGTTATAGTCATAGATGAAGCTCATGCCATTGAAAATACAAATGTATTTGAAGAAATTAGATTACTGTTGAATTTTCAATTAGAAGACAAATTTCTTATAACCATACTACTCATAGGACAACCAGAATTAAAGGTAAAAGTAGATGCTAATAAGCAGTTAGCTCAAAGAGTAGCCATGAGATATCATTTAATTGCATTAAACAGAAAAGAAACAGAAGGATTTATCTCTCATAGGTTAAAAGTTGCAGGAGGAAATCAGGATATATTCACGATAGATGCTATAAATTTAATATTTGAGAGGTCGGGAGGTATTCCAAGAAGAATAAATCAAATAGGCGATATGTGTTTAGTTGTTGGTTTAGGAAAAAAACTAAATAAAGTAGATGTTAATGTTGTCCAAGAAGCAATAGATAGTTTAGGTGGAGCGGATTAAAAGAGGGAAAATAATATGAGAATATTAGCCATAGGTGCTCATCCAGATGATATTGAATATGGTTGTGGCGGTACTTTAATTATTTCAAAAATGAAAAAATACAAAATTCATTTACTTGTCTTAACCAAGGGAGAGTCTGGAGGCGATCCAAAAATAAGGCAAAAAGAACAGGAAAAATCTGCTAAATTTTTGAAGGCAAATTTATATTGGGGTAATTTAATTGATACAGAAGTAAAATTAGATAAAAATTTAATTGACATTATAGAATATTATTCAAGGAAAATAAAGCCAGATGTAATTTTTACTCCATATTATAATGATACCCATCAGGATCATCGAAATGTTTCAACGGCCACGATGACGGCCACAAGACATTTTAGAAATATTTTATTTTATGAAGTGCCTACCACAAATGATTTTATGCCTAATGTATTTGTCGATACAAGAAAAGTACTGCCTGACAAATTAAAGATATTAAAGATGCATAAATCTCAGGTTTTTAAAACGAGAGTTTCTGGTTTAAATATTTTAGAAAATGTAAAATCGACCGCAATTTTTAGAGGATTTCAAGATAGGGTTAAATATGCGGAAGGATTTTTACCGCTGAGGCTCTCGTTGTTATATTTTGAAAAATGAAAACAATACATTATACTCTTATCGTTTTTTTGCTGATTTTTTTTGTATCTCCTTTTGGTGGAGTGTGGTTTTATTTACACGAATTAAGATGGGCTTATGTCCTGCTTTTATCTTGCTTTCTGGCCACGGTCTTAACGCCTGTTGTAGAGAGAATAGCTTTCAAATTTAAGATATTAGACTATCCTAATGAAAGAAAAATTCATAAAAAACCAACTCCTCGTTTGGGTGGCTTGGCCATTTTTTTAGCTTTTGTACTTACCGTAATTAGAAATTTTCATTTTAGTCAGGAAGTTACCGGGATAATATTAGGAAGTTCAATTATTTTCTTATTTGGTTTATTGGATGATATTTTTAGTATTTCGGCTTTTTTAAGACTTTTTGGCCAGATATTAGCCGCACTTATAGTTGTGAAATCTGGAATATGCATATCTTTAATTCCTTATATTCCAGGGAAAGAAATAATACAGGTTGTCTTAACTGTCTTTTGGATTGTTGGAATTACGAATGCTATTAATTTTTTAGATGGAGTTGATGGTTTAGCTACAGGACTGACCATAATAAGCGCTATATGCTTTTTTATAATTTTCTGGCCTTCTTCTCAATTTGAACATGGTTATATTATTATTGCTTTAGTGGGAGCATGCTTAGGTTTCCTTTCATTCAATTTAAAACCAGCTCGTGTTTTCTTGGGAGATGGTGGAGCAACTTTATTAGGGTTTTTAATTTCTGTTTTTGCGGTTATTGGAACTTTAAATGCATCAAATACTTTAATAGCCGCCAGCATTCCAGTCTTAATATTAGGGGTTCCTATATTTGATATGATTTATATTACAATATCTAGAATTAAAAATGGAGCGGTAAAAAATGTTAAAGAGTGGATAGAATACACAGGAAAGGACCATTTTCATCATCGATTACTTAAAATTGGATTTTCTGAGCAAGTTTCCGTGTTTTTCTTATATTCTCTTAGTTTTTGCTTAGGGCTAGGGGCTATTGTCTTAAAAAATGCTGGAAATGTAGAAGCATTTCTATTGCTTCTACAGGCATTAATAATATTTGGTATTATCGTGGTTTTGATGCTAACCGGTAGAGAAATAAGTTAATCATAAAGATTTAGTAAATAGTCAGTAAAAGCCGTGAGGATTATGTTCCCATATTCCCCCTTTGTTAAGGGGGATCAAGGGGGTTGTTGTTATGAATATCTATGACAATACGATATGGAACGGCAACGATTATTAGAATTCATGAAATTTAAGCGTTAAAAGAACAACCCCCTAACCCCCTTTATTAAGGGGGAATTAAAAGGGGGAATTAAAAATTAGAGGGCTTTTACTGAATATTTACAAGATTTATATACAAATATAAAGAATTTTTTGTTATAATATATTTATGAAACTATCAGGAATTATTGGAAGGAAAAATAAAAGCCCGGAAGAATTAATAGGGAATAAAAATAGTACTAATCTTCAAGAAAATAAAGTTATTGTAGAAAAAGAAATAATTTCTAGTGATGATTTTGGATACGAGGAAAACAAGAAAAAAGGTATTTCTTTGTATGCGGAACTTATCCGGTTGGCTAAGTATCTTGTTGAAAATGATAAAGAAAGACAAGGCAAGTTAGAAATTTGCGAGGAAGCGCAAAAACTAAGCAACAAAGTTATTGATGAATTAAAAAATGAAAACAATGAATTATTAAAGATGTCAATAAAATCAACAGAAGATAATTTTTTGTTTGCTCATCTGGCCAATGTTTGTATCTTGTCAATAAAAATGGGATTAGGGTTAAATTTTTCAACTGATAAATTAACTTTTTTGGGTATTTTCGCATTACTCCATCATATAAAATCGTGCCATGTGGATTTGATTAACAAAACGATTCAATCTAAGCATAAAGATGATATGATCAACGAAATAAAAAATCAACTTAAAGGAAAAATATTATATAATAGAAATATTGCCGACGATGAAATGAACGATGTGGCCGATGTTGTAAATCTTATAGAAGTATATGAGAGTCTTACTCATTATAGAAAATCCAGAGAAAGAAAATTACCTCATGAAATCTTAAAAATGTTTATTGAAACCTCATCTGAAGTTTTTGAAAATTCTTTAGTGAAGGTGTTTATAGAACAACTATCTATCTATCCTTTGGGTAGTTTTATTAAACTTAATAGCGGAGAGATTGGAGAAGTTATAAAAACAAATAGAAATTTCCCGACCAGGCCGGTGATTAAAATTATTCTGGATAAGGAAAAAAAGTCTTTGGAAAAACCGAAAGTTATAAATTTAGTAGAAAACCCAATGATACAAGTAAGAGAAGCTGTCGATGAAGAAAAACTAGTATTAAACGACAAGAGACTTATATTGAAACTGAAATTAAGTAAATGGTGGGTAGAATAGAAATTAGCAAATGAATTAAAAGGAGGAAAGTGCATGAGAAACATATCGTTAGGGTTGATTGTTGTAGCTGTAGTTAGTTTAATCGTAGGAGGGATATCAAAATCAATGTTATCTCCTATCTTTTGGAGTAATAATTAAAAAATGGATAATATTATTGGAGTAAACATAGAAGGAAAACTGGAAAATATTCTTCAGGAGATGAGCAATGTAAATAAAGCTTTGCAAAATATTAAGTTATCTTCTGTGGATTTGAAAGATCTTGAAAATCCTGTAACCATTCTAAGCAGTGTCGTTGGGATTATAAAGGATCTTAAGGTTATTGGCAGTAGAATAACAGATGTTAAGAATATGGCCGTTGAATTAGACAAAATATCATTGGTTGTGAAAGATTTATCTGTTTTAAGTAAAGGAATAACTGAAGCCAGGTCAAAAGTGGAAGATTTTAATAATGTTGAAGCAACACTTAAAGACCTGAACATATTAGGCGAAAAAGTAACCGAAGTTAAGAATAAAATAGATAAATTTGATGAAAGTTCGAAAGCAATAAAAGAAGTTGATATCCAGAAGGTAGCCAATCTTAAAATAAGAATCGATGAATTATATAATGTCATAGGAATAGTTGAGGACCTGGGAATACTGACAGACAGGATAGCAGAAGCTAAAAACAAGGTGGACGAATTTAATAATATTGGCGCAGTTGCCGCAGAATTAAAATTATTCGGGAACACGATTCAGGATACAAAACTTTTTATAAACGGGCTGACTAAGGCTATAGGAGAAATAGAGAATTTAAATACTGAAAAAATATCTGCGGTAAGTGAAAAAATAGATGAGTTTAACAGGACGGCAAATGCAGTCGAGAATATAAATGTTGAAAAGATAGAAGAAGTAAACAGTAAGATCATTGAATTCAACAAAGCAACCGAAAATATAAGAGATTTAAAGATATTGTTGGATAAAATAACGGAAGTCAGGAATAAAGTAGATGAATTAGGCAACAGTACAAAAGATATAGAAAAACTTGATGTTAATAAGATAATTAGTGTTAAAGAAGCTGTGGATGAATTCGGGAGAGTCGTATATTCAATGGAAGGACTGGATTCGGAAAAGATATCCATTATCAGGGACAAGATAGATGCATTCAATAAGACAATAGGAAATATACCCGACCTGAATATCCTGGGAAAAACAACAACAGATGTTAAGGAAAAATTAGACGGGCTTATTAATACTGCTGGCGAGATAGGGAGATTGAATATTGAAAAAATCTCCAGGGCTGGAGACAAAATAGATGGATTTAATAAATCAATAGAGAACATAAAAGACCTGAAGATACTTGGGGAAAGAATAGCGGAGATAAGGAATAAAGTAGATGAATTGAATATTACAGCTAAGGATGTTGGGACATATGATGTTGAAAAAGTAAACGCGGCCAGGGAAGCCGTAGGTAAATTCGTCAGGGTAGCAAACTTAATAGAAGGATTAGATGCTGGAAAAATAGTAGATATCAAGAATAAAATAGATGAATTCAATAAGACAATAGAAAATATAACTGACCTGAATGTCCTGGGAAAAACAACAACAGATGTTAAGGAAAAATTAGATGGGCTTATTAATACTGCTGGCGAGATAGAGGGTTTAAACATTGAAAAGATCTACAAGGCAAGGGACAAAATAGATGGATTTAATAAATCAATAGAGAACATAAAAGACCTGAAGATACTTGGGGAAAGAATAGCGGAGATAAGGAATAAAGTAGATGAATTGAATATTACAGCTAAGGATGTTGGGACATATGATGT
>JBDRBU010000059.1:0-3565 GCA_043822305.1 Candidatus Firestoneibacteriota bacterium | reverse complement strand
CGTAATGCGTATTTTCATTAAAGTTCGCGACGGCGTTATTGTTGACGCTAAATTCTTGACTTACGGTTGCGTAGCAGCTATAGCCGCGACAGATGCTTTATGTGACTTGATTAAAGGAAAAACATTAGAGGAAGCGGAAGCAATTACTGCTAAAAACGTTACTGACGAATTAGGCGGCGTTCCTTTAGTTAAGTATCACTGCTCAATAATGGGCGGCAAAGCACTCAAAAACGCAATAAAAAACTACAAAGAAAAAACAAAACTCATTTAAAACCCAATTGTCGTTTCACTTGCTTTCGAATATTATTTGCTAACTCTTGATTGTAAATGATTATTATTTTTATGTTGTCATCCGTTCTGAATGCATAGGTGTATAGTTTTGCTAATGCTTTATCTACGTCTGGTGTTTCTTCATATATTTTTCGCCTTTTTTTATTACTTGCACCCGTCCAAATTATTTTAAAGACGTAATCTTCAATAACATACCTTTCTAATCCCTCTTCTAAGGGTATATTATATGCGAATTTTTTAGTTCCAAGACTCCGGTAATATTGAGTTAGTATTTTGTCTAGTTTAGTTTTTTTTTCAGTAGTGCTGATAAAATTTCCATATTGTTCCATCCTTTTTAATGCGGGGTATTCCTTATCTGATACCGCTATTCCTGGCCAAACCCACTTAAATTGGGAAAGACTATTCCGTTTTGATTTGTTTTTTAGTATTTTATTAAATGCCTTTATGAGCCAGTATCCCATTTCTGCAGGACAATTAAACACAAGTGTTTGAATTTCCCCTTTTTTTAGAGTTTCTATGTTTAGTTTGTTTTTTCCCGCATACTTTTCAATAGTTCTTTCATAAAAGTTTTTTTTCTCATGGACCCACTTTAAGTTTAGTGTGTATTTTTTCCCTCTTTTTTCTAAAACCCCCTCTTTTAGAAGTTGTATTACTGTTTTGTGTGTTCCTTGATATGTGCTCTGTTTCTTGTTTTTTATTTCTTTGTAGATTTCGCGGCAAGTTAATGGATATTTTTCAGAAAGTTTTTGAATGACCATCTCTTTTATTGTTTTCGTGCCGTTTTCCATTAGTGTAGTTTGTTTTGTAAATAAATAAACTTTTTGTTGATTTTTATTCTACTTTGTTTTTTTATTTGTTTTTCCTCCTTTTCTTTTATGCTTTGTTTTGCTTGTTCTAAGTGGGTTCACGGAAATAGGCGTTATTGCAAATATTGTAAAGCCAATCTAGAGGAGGGGTGCGTACCTTTCAATGCAGTATTAGTAGATTTTACTTAAAACAAAGCAACTAGCCAGATTATTGCAAAAATTAAGATATAGAGGTAAGAGTCGGTTCCATCTGCGATTAATTCGTATTGAGTCATTTTTTTGAAAGTGTTTTTTGGAAGATTTAGGTAAATTGCGCCTAATATTGCGGGGAGTACGAATAATATGTAGTGTGGGTTTGGCGAAGCGTTTAATATGGGTAATATTATTAAAAGCGTTAATGCGTTTATTATGTTTAGTATCTTTATTGTCTTTTGTTCGCCTATTTTGATTGGAATCGTTAGTACTCCTGCGGTTTTATCGCCGGCAATATCCCTTATATCGAAATAAATCGTGTTTATAAACACTCTTAGGAAGAGGTATGCTAACAAGAGATAAAAAACGCCCGTCATATCTGCGCCCACTAATAAAAAGGGCACGGCAATTACTGAAAGTGCAAACATTACTCCTATGCTTATGTTTTTTATTAATAGGATATTTTTTATTTTTGGAATAAACAGTATTTTTTTACTATAGTTTATTCCGATAAAACCCGTTAGTAGATACAAGCTTAGCGCAGTTAGATTTCCGGTCAAAAAAATAAGCGCACAAGATATTATGAATAAAACTATTGCGGCATAGACATTAATGCTTTTTATTTTTTTTATGAAAGTCAGTCTTTCTGAGGCGCTGATTTTGTCTTCTTTTATGTCTGCGATTCGATTATACGCGTAAATTAAGAATAATACTGAAAACGTGAAAAAATAGATTATTGGTTGAAACGTAAGTCCAGTTACTAACCCCCAGGTAAAAACGTTAAGTATCCCCCACAACGGCTCGTGTATTGAACTATATGTTAAAATTTCGAAAAAACCGTATTTAGTCATTATTTTCCCTCAATACTAAGTATAGCTGGTCGGTTATGTCTTTTTTAACTACTTTAAGGTTAAGGTTTATTCCTTTAATTTTTGAGATAATTCCGCTTAATATTCCGGATATAATTATGCCATCGTGATTTTTAATTTCTTTAAACCAGGGGTAGTGTGTAAGTACTATACTTTGTTCGCCGTTTTCTGAAGTAATAGAAAAATCCCCCCATCCAAATGCGGATAATAACTCGAAATATGCGGTTATTTCTAAGTTGTCTTGTTTTACTATTTTTTGTCCGAATTCTTTTGCAGCGTAATATAAGGTTTGCCCTCCGTCGAGTTTTTTCATTTCATCTTCTAGGTCATATATGAAGTCTGATCCAATTAGGAAATGTCTAAGTCCGTTTGCGGTTAGGATGCCTTGTTCGTATTTTAGTGTTTTTGAATACATTAAGTCTTTAAGGCTTAGTTTAGAGTAATTTAGCGGTTTTGTTTCGTTGATTTGGTTGTAAGTCTGGGCGTTGTATTCTTTTTCCTTAATTTTTGTTTCTTGTTTTTCATTTAAGTTTTCAGTCGGACTATATATTGTCTTGCATTTTT
The DNA here is from genome assembly GCA_043822305.1 of Candidatus Firestoneibacteriota bacterium. Taxonomy (GTDB): domain Bacteria; phylum Oederibacteriota; class D2-FULL-39-29; order D2-FULL-39-29; family JBDRBU01; genus JBDRBU01. The sequence goes on along the minus strand of JBDRBU010000059.1, from coordinate 843 downwards.
TTGCTCCCCTGCCTTGGCATTCTATTTGTTTCGCTTCGATCGTTTTGTCGTTGAATAAGAAGGCGAAAAAACCCGCCATGCAGCCTTCTTTTATGATTTTTCCAACTCCGCTTTTTCTGCAAATTAAGTAGTTAGAGAACTCGATTTCCGCTTTTTTCTTTTCAAAATCGAAACGATAGGTATAGTCTGAGAGCCACCAGCTTTTCATGTAATTCATGAAGAATTCAAAAAACTCAACAAATTCTTTTTCATTCGTTTTTTCGTATTTTGTAAAATCAGAAATTTTTGAGTAATTATATCCGAAGTTTTTTCCCGCTGCATAAAGGGCCGTTAGCCCGTTTTCTCCGAATTTTTCTTTAACTGCGAGCTCTAGTTTTATGAAAAGATCCTCTGGGAGGATTAATTCTCTTAAGTACATTGGTTTATTTGAATTTGTTACTTTACAAATGATAAATCCTGGCTTGTCGATGATTTCTGAGCCAGTTGAAACGATTTGTTGAATAAAGTTTTCAATTGCGGTCATGTTTTTTTCCTGTTTTTTTTAAATTATTTATCGCTCCACTCGTCGTTTCCTTCTTTTTTCATAAAAATGCCTGCTTTCCCAAATTCATAGTTTTTTATCTTTCCAGTTATTTTTGTGTACCTCATTTTTTTTATTTCCATTGACCGGTTAGCTATCGTGCCGATTATTATGTATTTCAATAGTATTACGCCGTCGGAGATGAATTCGCTGATTCCGTCTGCGCTTAAGGTTTCGCCTTTTTCCGGGAGTTCGCTTGTTAAGAGTGCGGTAGTTTTGTATGTTTTTAGTTCGCTTAGGAAAGCTAGCATTATTTTTCTAGT
>JBDRBU010000058.1:0-15053 GCA_043822305.1 Candidatus Firestoneibacteriota bacterium | reverse complement strand
TGAACATAGACTACATAAATATTATCTAAATTATCTTTCCAGACAGAAGATTGATTAGCGAAAGCATTGCCTCCACCAATTAAAGTCGCTACTGACCAGCTGCTTCCTCCATCTGATGAAATACTGTAATATAAAGGACCTGAAGAAGTAGAACCTTTACAATAAAATGCTACTAATTTTCCATCTGAGGTTAAGACTAATTTTCTATCTTTTGCGTATAAATTATTTGTCTCTGATGTATCTATTACACCTGCATTAAGATACGAACAAAAACATATCATAACTAAGAAAGTACATATCATGCTAATGCCTATTTTGTAACATATTCTTTTCATATTCATCCTCCCTCGTTTTTTTATTTATAATTATACCAATATTTTTTATCTCCGGTCAACACAAAAATAACACAAAAATAAAATAAATTAAATAAAATAAATTATGTTGCAAAAATGACAAAAAAAGAGTATTATAATAATATTAGGAGTAATACTTAAATGAATAAAACTTTTTTGTGTAGAACAGTCACACATAATGGCAGAATCTTAAAGGAACTTGTCCAATCAGAAAATATTAAAGATTTACAAGAAGAATTTGAAAAGAAGAGCCATTTTATTTTAGAAATTAAGCAACAAAACAGATTTTTAGAATTCCTTCAGGATATTAATCCATTCAAAAACAAAGTAAAACTATCCGATCTTGTTCTTTTTAGTAAAGAACTATCAATCCTGATTCGCGGTGGTTTACCTTTAACATCCTGTTTGTCTATACTTTCAGAGCATGCATCAAATAAAAAACTAAAAGAAGTAATAGCCAATGTCAAAAAAAGTATTGAAGGTGGACATCCCGTATCAGAAAGTTTAGCACAACATCCCGATGTTTTCTCCAAATTCTATGTAACCTCAATTAAGAGTGGTGAGACAACAGATAAACTTGTTGAAGTATTAAATAAACTATCAGATTATTACGAGATTATGATTACCTTAAAAAGAAAAGTAATCTCTTCTATTATTTATCCTTCGTTTCTACTTGTTTTAGCACTATTTGCTATTACCTATCTTCTAATTTTTGTTGTCCCAGTTTTTGCAAAATTATATGAAGAAATAGGGCAAACTTTACCATTTCTAACCCGAGTTATAATGAAAATAAGTAAAATCATAAAATCAAATATAATTTTTATAATACTTGCCGTTATATTTCTTTGGTATTTTAAATTAAAAATATTTACAGATAAATTAAAACTTAAAATACCTATTATAAACAAAATCTTAATGCAATATTCTCTCTCTCATTTATGTAGAACTATTTCAATGCTTTTAAGAAGTGGTGTTCCACTAATAAAGTCATTAGAAATTTCTTCAGAAACAATAGAAAATACTATAATTGCAGAAAAAATGAAAAATGTTAGTTATGAAGTTAGTGCTGGATCTACTTTTGCCTTGGCATTAAAAAATACTCAGATAATACCACCGTTAACTATAGAAATGGTCCATATAGGTGAGCAAACAGGAGCATTGGACGAAATGTTATTAAATGCTGCAGAAATTTATGAAAAAAATCTTAACTTAGTAATATCTTCACTAATCGTTGTTATAGAACCTATAATGATGTTAATGATTGGAGTATTAATTGCCTTAATACTTCTTTCTATGTATTTACCAATATTTGAACTCACGGCTAAATTTTAGAGATTAAAAAATGAATCGTAAAAAAATAGGCGAAATACTAATCAAAAATAAAATCATCTCTTCAGAACAGTTACGAACTGCATTGGAAAAACAAAAATCAGATAATTTTTCGAAAAGAACAGGAGAAATATTGCTTTATGATATGGCCGTAATTAATGAAGAGAATTTTTATAAATCTCTGGCCGAACAATATAACCTACCTTACATTAATTTAGAAAAAGAACCTCTTGAGATACAAACTATAAATAATTATCCTTTTGAAATATTACTTAAATATCAATTTATACCACATAAAACTTCTGATAATAAAATTTCACAGATAATTTATGACCCAACAATAATAGATACATTAGATGAACTTGAAATGTATTTAAAATATCCACTAAATCTTCTAATTACAAAAAAAGAAGTGGTCCTAAAGACTCTTGATAAAATTTCCAGTTTAAAAGCCGATGTAGAAAAAATATCAGAAGATTTCTCTACAAAAATAATTTCAGAAGAAGAGATATTAGAAGATAAATTAGTTGATGATACTCAACCGATAATAAAACTTGTTAATTCGGTGATTTATAATGCTATAAGAAAAGGCGCTAGTGATATTCACTTAGAAATAGATGACAGTAAGGTTATAATAAAGTATAGAATTGATGGTGTTTTACAAAAAGTCATGGATAATATTGATAAGAAATTTGCTCCTACTTTAATTTCTAGAATCAAAGTTATGGCTGAATTAAACCTGGCAGAAAAAAGAATACCACAGGATGGAAGATTTAAGATAAGATTTCAAGGAAGAAATATTGATTTTAGAATTTCAATACTTCCTACTTTATACGGTGAAGTCTGCGTAATAAGAATATTAGATAAAAGTCAGATTGACTTAAGACTTGATAGATTAGGTTTTGATAATGATATCTTAGAGAAGTTTAGCAAAATAGTTAAACAACCATATGGTATGGTTCTTGTAACAGGACCAACTGGTTCGGGTAAGACAACAACACTTTATAGTGTTATAAATTACATAAACACTATTGAAGATAAAATAATAACTATTGAAGACCCTATTGAATACTTACTTTATAACACTGTTCAAATTCCAGTAAATGAAAAGAAAGGTGTAACTTTTTCTAAAGGTCTTCGTTCAATCTTGAGGCATGACCCTGATAAAATAATGGTAGGTGAAATTCGTGATCCGGAAACAGCACAAATAGCTGTTCAATCTGCATTAACAGGTCACTTAGTTTTTACTACTATTCATGCAAATAATGTAGTAGATGTAATAGGTAGACTAATCAATATGGGAGTTAAACCATATGAGTTCATCACATCGTTAAATTGTATATTAGCCCAGAGACTTGTTAGAAAGATTTGTCCAAAATGTATCAAAGAAGTTAAACATATTTTTGAGGGATCTGGATGTGAAAATTGTAATCATATGGGATATTCTGGAAGAACAGGTATTTTTGAATTACTTGTGTTATCAGACAGAATTAAAGAGATGATATTACAACAGGAATCATTCATTCAGGTTAAAAAAATTGCGAAGTCTGAAGGAATGATTAGTCTTAGAGAAGCGGGATTTAAAAAAATATTAGAAGGTATTACTACTTTAAAAGAATTGAATCGTGTAACGCTTACAGAAGGAGAAAAAGATTAATGATGATGCTGGGTATTAATATAGGTAAAAATACTTCAACCATTGTGTTGCTTAAAAAAAATAATAGTAATCATAAACTAATCGACTTTAAAACTGTCCAATCATCTAATGAGATAGAAAACACTTTAAAAATCTTTAAATCAATAAAAATTAATAAAGTCTGCATCTTGCTTTCTGATTATTATATATACTCCTTTCTGGATGATTTTGAAAATATAGAAGAAAGTGATATAGAAAAATTAATTAAATTTAAACATAAGGATTTCGTACCTTTTTCTATTAACGATATAAATACCGGATATCAAATTATTAATAAAAAAGTCATAGATGGTATAAATCATTATAAGGTTGTTTCTGCATTAACTGATAAAAACTTAGTAATACAATATGAGAATATTCTAACCTCTTTTAAAATCAAAGATTGGACAACCACCAGCTCTACTTATCCTTTACTTAATTTATGCAAAGGTAAAAATTTTATCTTAGTGAATTCTGATGATGAAATTACAACTATGATATTTTTAAACAATGGAGAGATTAATTACATGAGAAAATTCAACAATAGTTCAATAAATGGTTTAACTGAAACTATAAATTTTTATTTAAGAAAATATCCTAAAGCTACCATAGAACATATTTATGTAACTAATGAAAAATATAAAGAGATATCTGGTTTTAATAAACTAATCAAAACAATAGATATGACTAAGCATATAACCATAAAATCTGATTTAAAAATATCTAAAAAAGAACTTTTAAATTTAACATCAGTAATAGGAGCAACATTATGCACATAAAATGGTTTTTAGATTTATCCACAGATGTCGCTAAGTTGAAAAGACTTAAAAAAAAGCAAAGGCTATTTTATATTGCTGGAATTCCTCTACTCATACTATCCTTAATTTTCAACATTACTGTTTACAATAAAATAAATAAAATAAAAAATAGTTATAGGGCAAATTCTAAGGAAAGTCTATCAACATTAAAAGATTTAAATGACGAGTTTAGTTATGTAAATAGCGTCCTTGAAAAAAAGAACTTTTCCTGGAGCAAATTCTTAAGCCACTTAGAACATACTGTACCAAATAAAATCAGTATAACATCTATAATACCTTCTTTCTCGGGAGGGAATACCACCATAGAAGGCATATCTTATTCTATAGATGATTTAACAAATTTCTTAAAAAATCTACAAAATTCAAAAAGATTTAAAGATGTATTCTTACTCGAACAAAAAAATACTTCTTTGAAAAATATAAATTTTGCTATAATATTAAAATATTTGGATGGGGAGAGATAAGTCTAATTGCTTCGCAATTAACTATGACCAATATTATATTTTACGCTAAGGAAAGTCAATGAATAAAGTTTTAAAGATAACATTTTTGTTTTTAATTATTTTTAACATATTACTTCTAATTATTATTAGAGATAAAAAGAAAAATACAATCAAAAATATAGAAAGATATCAAGTAAATCTTAATTCAGAAAAAATTAAGAATTTTAAAGATTCTCTGCCTGAAGAAAAAGATATCTTAAATCTTATAAGTCAAATCACTAAACTTGGTAATAACTTAAATTTGATAGTTCCAGGAATCCATTATTTACCATTAAAAACCAGTAATTATGGTTATAAAAATCTGGTGTTTGCTTTAACTGTAACAGGGGAATATAAAAACATACGGCAGTTCATTTATAATATAGAAACAATAAGAAAATTGATTTATATTGAATCATTAACATTGCGTAAAAGTACTTTGGAAAAAGATATATTAACTATTGAATTACAAGTATCAACATATTTTAAATAATTTCCACGCCAGTGGGGGAAACTTATGTTTAAGAAATTGTTAAATGAAAAATATACTATAATTTTCAGTATAATTATAATATGTTTATTATCTTTTCTAAATGCATCGAACATTTTTAAATTTAACCCAGATGAAGTTGAAAAGAATATTTCTGAAAAATTGCAATTAAAAGAGGAATTGCTACTAAAAAAATACAATTTTTCGGGTGTTAGTTCCTCAATATTTTCACCATTAATAATTGTAGAATCTCAGCCGGTTAAGGTCGTTGAAACACCAAAAAAAGAGCCACCACCTCCAGTTATTGACCCATATGAAATTTATTATAAGGATTTAAAAACTTATCAGATTTTCGGATTCAGTCTGGATAGTAATAATAATCCATCTATATTTCTATCCAAAGGTAATGATACATTATCTTTAAAAAAAGGAGACAAATTTGATGCTAAATATTTTATAAAAGATATAAATGATAATGAAGTTATCATAGGTTTATTAACCGATGATAAATTTCAGATGATATTAAAATAATGGAGGAAAATATGAAAAGAATAATAGTTGTATTCATTCTTACACTTCTGGCAACAAATATAACCAATGCCGAAGAGAAATTAAAACTTAAATATGACCCGCCAGTTACTTCACAGTATTCAATGGCAAACTTAAAACAGATATTCACTACACTTGGGCAATATGGTAAACTAAATATCATATTTGATGAGAATGTGTCATTAGCAAAGATTATCCCTGCTTTTTCAGTTAAGGACCTGCCTTTATCCCAAACACTTGACATACTTCTAACAACAAATAGTCTTGAAGCAATACAAATAACTAACGATATTATTATAATCGTTCCTTCATCAAGATACCAACAATATGTAAAAAGTGAGATACAAATTTTTAATTTAACATATATTGAAGTAAGCAAAATTATCTCGATATTACAGAATGTTTTTTCAAATACTCAACAGCAACAAATATTGAAATTCATAGCAGAGGACAAAAGAAACCTTCTAATAGTTGTAGGATTAAAAGAAAAAATGGAAGAAGTATCTAAATTAATCAAAGATATAGACCAAAAAGTTCCACAGGTAATGATTGAATTAAAAATTATTGAAGCAAGTAAAGAGAAAAACACAGAAATCGGTTCGGAACTTCAAAAATACGAGATATCTTCTACAAAACTTTCACCTGGTGATACATTTAAAGCACTAACCTGGAACGATTTTCCTGCTTTGATAAAATTTTTACAAACAACAAGTAATGTAAAGATGCTTGCCAGTCCTAACATTAGAGTAATAGACAAACAAAAAGCACAAATTTCAATAACAGATCAGATTCCAATTACAATATCAACAACACAGATAAATAGCAACCCTACAACTGGAGGAACTCCAACTGCTTTTACAACAACACAAGTTCAATTCTTTGACATAGGAATTAAATTCATTATCACCCCAACAATACACTCTGATAATGAAGTAACGATTGATTTGATAGCAGAGATTACTTCTTTGGGTAAAGTAACAGCCACAAATAATATACCCGAAATAGGTAAAAGGTCTGCACAAACTATTATACGACTTAAAAATGGTGAAACAAATATTATGAGCGGATTAAAAAAGGAAGAAGAACGAGTAACTAAAGCACAACTGCCTATCTTAAGCGATATTCCTCTTCTGGGATTACTTTTTGATGTAATATTAGGTGGAACTAAAACACAAAAAATAGAATCTGAGATTATAATGTCAATAACACCATATATTATTCCCATCAATAAATAAGACTATGACTAATAATGAAAAGGGACTGACATTCATAGAATTGATAATCTCCTTAGTTATATTAGGAATATTAGCTTCTATTGCCCTTCCTTTATCTGAATTAGCAGTTAAAAGAGCAAAAGAATTAGAACTCAGGAAAAATTTAAGAGAATTAAGACAAGCAATAGATAAGTACAAAGAAAATTACGATGAAGGATTATACGGACTAAAAACAGTTGGAGCATCCGGCTATCCAGAGACATTAAATAAACTAGTAGATAAAAAGATTTTAAGACGAATATCTATAGATCCTATAACTAATTCAACTAACTGGGACACAAAATCATTTAGCGATAAATACGATTCTTTAATATCTGATAAACTTGATGTATATGATGTCCAGACAACATCAGAAGAGGCGGGATTAGATGGCACAAAATATAATACATGGTAAACAAAAAGGATTTACACTGCTTGAATTAATGATCGTAATAATTATAATGGGTATTTTATACGCAGTGGCTAATATTGTTATTAGTGGAAGAATAACTTTTGCAAAAGAAACTGCCTTAAAACATAATTTATATACTATAAGAAAAGCAATAGATGAATATTATACTGATAAAAATAAATATCCATCTGCATTACAGGATTTAGTTGATAATAAATATATAAGAAAAATACCAGAGGATCCATTTACTAAGTCAACTAATTCATGGATAATTATCCCGTCATCTAATACAGGAAATGATGTGTTTGACATAAAAAGTTCATGCGATAAGGTTGATAGTAACGGCAAACCTTACAACGAATGGTAATATGCTAAAAAATCAAAAAGGTTTCACATTTATATTATGTATAATTAGTGTCGTGATTTTAGGCATTACCACAACAAGTATTATTGCACTTATAAGCACAACAATTAAGCGTGAAAAAGAAGAAGAACTGCTATATAGATTAGATAAAATAAGAACGGCATTAAAAGAATACAGAAGAAAGACAAATAGATATCCATCTCACCTTGAAGAACTTTTGATAAATAAATATATTCGAAATTGCTATCTCATTGACCCAATTACAAATAAAGAATGGGAGAATGTATATGCTACCTTGCAAGAAGGATATGGAATTAAAGATGTCCATAGTAGTCGTGAAGAAATTGCGATGAAATTAAAAAACTGGAAAGAGGTAAAGTATAATGAATTTTAAGAGAAACAACTACAAAATGGGGTCGGAGACGACCGAAGGAAGTCCCCGTGGGACGACCCCGAGTACCGGTCATAAAAATTCACTCTGACCCAATGTTGGAGGTGGCTCAAATGAGAAATATAGGAGTACATCAAGGGTTAGCGCCGGTTGTTGATGTTTTAAGAGATCCAAGATGGGGGAGAACTGAAGAGACATATGGAGAGGATCCTTATTTAATTGCATGCCTTGGATTAGCATATGTAAAAGGACTTCAAGGAGATAATTTAAAAAATGGTGTTGTGGCCACACTTAAACATTTTGGTGGTCATTCGTTTTCAGAAGGCGGCAGAAATTTAGCACCAGTAAATGTCGGCTTAAGAGCATTCAGGGAAGAGTTTCTCTTTCCTTTTGAAGCAATTGTAAAAGAAGGTAAAGTTAAATCAGTTATGAACTCTTATTGTGAAGTCGATGGAATACCGGCAACTGCTTCAAAAGAGTTGTTAACAAATCTACTCAGAGAGGAATGGAAATTTGATGGGATAGTTATATCGGATTATGATGCTGTAATTATGTTAAATAATTTTCATCATGTGGCTAAAGATGAAAAGGAAGCAGCTTGTTTGGCCTTAAAAGCCGGGATTGATATAGAACTCCCAAATTCTACAAAAAATCTTTTTGGGGATTATCATTATACAGCACATTTATCAGTATATAATGTAGAAGATTCTGTTAAAGTAGTTTCAATATTAGAGGGCATGAAAAACAAAGTTTCTTCAAAAACAAAGGTTTATTTTGCAAAAGGATGCGAATTAGATACTACCGATAAAAGTGGTTTTCCAGAGGCAATAGATATAGTAAAAGAATCAGATGCCGTCATACTTGCTCTTGGTGAGAAAAGTGGAATGTTTGGTTCTGGTATATCAGGCGAAGGATGTGACAGGACAAGTTCCTATTCATTATAGAAGGAAGTCTTCTTCATCCAGAGATTATATTGACTTAAAAACAAAACCATTGTTTCCATTTGGATATGGTTTAAGTTATACAAAGTTTAAGTATAGCCATTTAGAAATAAATCCTAAGAAAACAGTTCCAGATGGAAAAGTTAAAATTAGTTTTATAGTAAAAAATACAGGAAGAGTCAAAGGCGATGAGGTAATTCAATTATATATTATTGATGAAGTAGGTAGTGTTACCAGACCGGTAAAAGAACTAAAAGGATTTAAAAGAATTACACTTAAACCAAAAGAGAAAAAGAAAATAATATTTTACTTAGATTGCGAACAGTTGTCTTTCTACGATAGAAATATGGAGTTAGTTATTGAAGAAGGAAATTTTAAAGTCGAGATTGGAAGTTCATCAGAGGATATTAAACTTAAAGGCTCTTTTTATGTGACCGGGACCAAAAAGATTTCCAAAAAGGAAGTATTTTTTAGTGAGGTTATAGTAAAATAAATACAATGCCCGAATAATTGACTCTGACCCCTTTAATTTGAAACAGTTTGTTTCAAAATGGAACGAAAATTATGTTAATTAGAATGTGGACATCTTTCCCCATTTTTTAAAAATCATTGATAAATAATCACTTTTATGATTTTTACTATGTTATTAAATGTTGGCACGAAACTTGCTTATATTATATCTGTGATTCAGAATGTAGTTAACCGCCCAAGGCGGGAAATTTCAAAAAGGAGGTGTTTAAAGATATGATAGTGAAACCGTTAGAAGATAGGGTTCTAGTGAAACCATTAGAATCAGGAGAAGAGGTAAAAAAGGGAGGTATCATCATTCCAGATACTGCAAAAGAGAAGCCTGAGGAAGGTAAAGTAGTTGCAGTAGGGCCTGGAAAAGTTTTGGAAAATGGGCAAAAAAAGCATATTGAAGTGAAAAAAGGAGATAAGGTTCTTTTTGCAAAATATGCAGGGAACGAGGTAACAATAGATGGAGAGAAACATTTAATTTTAAGAGAAGATGATATACTGGCAGTAATAGAATAAATAAAATTAAAAAGGGAGGTGTTTTTAAATGGCAAAGCAAATAATATTTAGTGAAGAAGCAAGAAAAAAACTCCAAAGAGGAGTTGATATGGTGGCTAATGTTGTCAAGGTTACACTTGGTCCAAGAGGAAGGCATGTCGTCCTTGATAAAAAATTTGGTGCTCCAACAGTTACGAATGACGGAGTTACTGTGGCCAAAGAAGTAGAATTACCGGACCCATTTGAGAATATGGGAGCACAACTGATTAAAGAAGTTGCATCAAAAACTTCAGATGTGGCTGGTGATGGGACAACTACAGCCACAGTACTGGCCCAAGCAATTTTTAGAGAAGGACTAAAAAATGTTACAGCCGGTGCAAATCCGATTGCCATAAAAAGAGGGATAGATAAATCAGTAGAAGCAGTCGTTGGAGGATTAAAGAAGAATAGTAACCCTATAAATGTAGAAAACAAAAAGGAAGTCGCTCAAATTGGATCAGTATCTGCACATAATGATCAGAAAGTAGGAGATTTAATTGCAGATGCAATGGATAAAGTAGGGAAAGATGGAGTTATAACTGTAGAAGAAGCAAAAGGTACTGAAACAACATTAGATGTTGTGGAAGGGATGCAATTTGACCAAGGTTATCTTTCTCCGTATTTTGTAACAAATGCAGAAAGAATGGAAACGGTATTGGATGAACCTTATATTTTAATTCATGAGAAAAAGATAAGTGCTATGAAAGATTTGTTGCCTATTTTAGAAAAAATTGTACAGAAAGGTAAACCACTATTAATTATAGCCGAAGAGGTGGAAGGAGAAGCACTGGCAACTTTAGTCGTGAATAAGATAAGAGGAACCTTAACTACTTGTGCCGTAAAGGCGCCTGGTTTTGGAGATAGAAGGAAAGCAATGCTTGAAGATATAGCCGCCTTAACCGGGGGTAAAGTTATAGCCGAAGAGCTGGGTATTAAGCTTGAAAGTATTGCCTTATCTGACTTAGGTAAGGCCAAAAGAGTTACAATAGATAAAGATAATACGACAATCATCGAAGGTGGTGGCAAGAAGACAGATATTCAAGGCAGAATTGCACAGATGAGAAATCAGATTGAAGATACAAAGAGTGATTATGATAAAGAGAAACTTCAAGAGAGACTGGCTAAGTTAGTCGGTGGTGTCGCGGTCATAAATGTTGGGGCGGCAACTGAACCAGAGATGAAAGCAAAAAAAGCAATATTTGAAGATGCGTTGCATGCCACAAGAGCTGCTGTAGAAGAAGGAATTGTCCCGGGCGGTGGAGTTGCACTTCTTAGAGCCGCAAAAGCATTAGATAACTTAAAGTTAGAAGAAGATGAAAAAATAGGATTAGAGATAATTAGAAGGGCTTTGGAAGAACCAATAAGGCAGATTGCAGAAAATGCAGGAGTGGAAGCATCTATTGTCGTTGATAGAGTCAAGAAAGAAAAAGATGCATATGGATTTAATGCTTTAACAAACGAGTATGAAGATTTAGTTAAGGCAGGAATAGTGGACCCAACAAAAGTCACAAGGACAGCATTGCAGAATGCTGCAAGTGTAGCTGGTCTGATGCTCACAACTGAAGCGTTGATTACCGATATTCCGGAAAAAGAGAAAATGCCACAAATGCCACAGGGTGGTGGATATGGCGGCGGCGAAGGGATGTACTAAAAGTCAAATGGGAGACCGGCTATAGGTGAGTTAAAATCCTATAGCCGGGATTAATCATTTGTCAAAGGTTGGTGATGACGATGTCTAAAATCATAGGAATAGATTTAGGGACGAGTAATTCAGCAGCGGCAGCCATGATTGGAGGAAAGCCGAGTATAGTTCCATCTGCAGAAGGAACAAGTATTGGAGGAAAGGCATTCCCATCATATGTGGCGTTTACAAAAGATGGACAGAGGTTAGTCGGAGAACCTGCTCGAAGACAATCAATATCTAATCCAGAGGGAACGATACTGGCTATTAAAAGAAAAATGGGAACAGATTATAAAATAAAAATTTTTGGTAAAGAATATACACCACAGCAGATTTCAGCATTTATATTACAGAAGATAAAAACAGACGCAGAAGCATTTCTGGGTGAAAAAGTTGAGAAAGCAGTCATTACTGTTCCAGCCTATTTTAACGACAATCAAAGACAAGCAACTAAAGATGCGGGAACTATTGCCGGGTTGGATGTTGTAAGAATAATTAACGAACCAACAGCGGCTTGTTTAGCTTATGGACTTGATAAGGGTGCAAAAGAACAGAAAATTTTAGTGTTTGATTTAGGTGGAGGAACTCTTGATGTGACCATAATGCATATGGCTGAAGGAGTGTTTGAGGTTATATCAACAAGTGGCGATACACAGCTTGGCGGGACAGATATGGATAATACAATAATTGATTACATTGCTGAAGAATTCCGAAGAACAGAAGGAATTGATTTAAGAAAAGATAAAATGGCTGTTCAAAGGCTTAGAGAAGCAGGAGAAAAAGCAAAGATAGAATTATCAACAACATTAGAAACGGATATTAATTTGCCTTTTATTTCAGCAGATGCAGGTGGACCAAAACATTTAGTGATGAAAATAAGTCGCGCCAAGTTAGAAGAACTTATTTCTCCTACAATTGAAAAATGCAGGCATCCAGTTGAACAAGCACTAAGTGACGGGAAATTAACTTCTAAAGATATTGATAGAATTATTTTTGTTGGTGGTCCGACAAGAATGCCTATCGTTCAGAAGTTCGTTGAAGATGTTATAGGGAAAAAAGTTGAAAGAGGTGTAGACCCAATGGAATGTGTGGCCATAGGAGCCGCCGTACAAGGAGCGGTGTTAACAGGAGATATAAAGGATATTCTCTTGCTTGATGTAATACCACTTTCACTTGGTATTGAAACATTAGGTGGAGTATTTACTAAACTTATTGAAAGAAATACTACCATACCAACAAAGAAAAGTCAGATATTTTCTACAGCGGCTGATAATCAGACAAGTGTTGAAATTCATGTTTTACAGGGCGAGAGAACAATGGTAGATGGTAATACAACTTTAGGGAGATTTCAATTAGTAGGAATTCCGCCATCTCCTCGGGGCATACCGCAGATAGAAGTTGCATTTGATATAGATGCTAATGGAATTTTACATGTGTCTGCCAAAGATCTGGGAACAGGCAAAGAACAATCAATGAAGATTACGGCCCCAACAAAGTTAAATAAAGACGAGATAGACAAAATGGTTAAAGAAGCAGAAAAATTTGCAGATGCGGACAAGAAGAAAAAAGAAGCAATAGAAGCCAAGAACGAAGCCGATGCCTTAATCTACCAGACAGAGAAAACAATGCAAGAGCATTCAAGTAAATTAGATGATATAACAAAAAAGACGATAACGGATTCTATGGCCGATTTAAAAAAAGATATAGAAAGTAATGATGTTGAAAAAATTAAATCAGGTGTTGAGAATTTAAAAAAGGCATCGTTAAAATTAGGTGAAATCATTTATCAACAAGCTTCGAAAGGACAGCAACAAGCAGGACCTCAAGGACCTGGATCTCAGGAAGAAGAACAAAAAAGCAAGCCGGACGATAATGTTGTTGATGCTGAGTATAAAGTAGAAGACGATAAGAAATAACTTCATCTAGGACGAATTGCGAATTATGGATTACAAATTGAAGGGCATTTCTCAAAAGGAATGCCCTTTTTATTTGGAAAATACTTGACAAAGTTATTTTTTTATGATATAATAATAGCAACTAATGATATGAAATAAAGAAGGAGAGAAATTATGAAAGTTCAAAGCTTGTTTTATATAGATGAAGATACTAAAAAAAAGTTGGAAGAGATACATTCTAAATATCATAAAAGTTTAAGTGAGATTGCAGAAGAATCATTTAGTAAAACTATAAATGAATATTTAAGTGGGCCAAAAACTTTTGAAGAAGCTTTAACAAGAGCATTTGGGGCAGCAAAAGATACTAAGATAGAAAACATTAGGGAGAAATTCAATAAAGAGATGGCCGAAAGAGTAAAAAAAATAGAAGGAAAATTTAAAAAGGAGTAGACCATGCCAGGAACTATTGCAAAATATAGGATAGGATATTTAATAGATACAAACATTATTATAAATATTTTAAACAAAAACAAAAGAGATTTTGATTTAATATTTTCTTTAGAAAAAAAAGAGATATTATCTATAAGTGTATTAACTATATATGAATTATTCATTGGCATACATGATGAAAATGTAAAAAAGACAGCAAGAGAATTATTAAAATATTTTAAGACAGTTGATATAACATCGGACATATGTGAAAAAGCAAGTGAGATAATGAAACAAAATAAACAACTAGAAGATATATTAGGTATTGTTGATTTACTTCTAGCTGCAACCTGCATATTACACAAATTAATTTTAATAACAGAAAACAAAAAACATTTTAAGTTAATTCCAGAGATTGAAATATATGAGAAGTAAAGAAAACCCAAAGACATTAAAAGAAGCATTAGAATATTATATAAAAAGAGGTGAATAGATATTAAAAAATATCTACTAAAACTGTAACGCAATACTAATCATACAGACAAAAGCCCTTGTTTTATATGGTTTATTTGTATTTTCTATCTGCAGGGTAATTTTGAGTGAAAAATAAAAAATATTTTAAAATATGTTGACAACATTTATAAAATATGATAAAATTAAAGTTTACTTGTTAATTTAATACAATATAAAAGCAAATGAAAAATCGTTAAGGGTTTTTTATTTGCCCATGTAGCTCAGTTGGTAGAGCACATCCTTGGTAAGGATGAGGTCACCGGTCCAATCCCGGTCGTGGGCTTTAAAGAAAGTAAGAAAAGACCAGGAGGTAAATATGTCTAAAGTTAAATTTGATAGGAACAAGCCGCATGTAAATGTAGGAACAATTGGTCATGTTGATCATGGTAAGACGACATTAACATCAGCGATAACAAAATGTTTAT
>JBDRBU010000057.1:0-14999 GCA_043822305.1 Candidatus Firestoneibacteriota bacterium | reverse complement strand
CTTAACGAAAGAAGAAGGCGGGAGACATACGCCATTTTTCAATGGCTACCGGCCGCAGTTTTACTTCAGGACAACAGATGTCACCGGGAGTATAAAATTGCCGGAAGGGATAGAGATGATTATGCCGGGAGATAATGTAGTTATGGAAGTAGAGTTAATAAATGTGATAGCTATGGAGAAGGAGTTAAGATTTGCGGTAAGAGAAGGCGGACATACAGTAGGTGCAGGAGTAGTTAGCGAGATAATAGAGTAAAGAGGGAGATATGCAAGAGACTATTGTTTTAATATGTAGTAGTTGTAAGAGAAAAAATTATTATTCAACAAAGAACAAAAAGAAAAATCCTGACAAACTCAAATTTAGCAAATATTGTAAGTGGTGTAAAAAACACATAATACATAATGAAGCAAAGGTTTAGAATATTGGAATTAGGCCTGTAGCTCTAATTGGACAGAGCGACGGACTCCAAATCCGTGGGTTGCAGGTTCAAATCCTGCCAGGCCTGCTTGGATGGCGGTAAGGATAGACAACAAACGTCTTAAGGAGAAGCAAATGTTTAAAAAACTTAAAGATTTCTTAAATGAAGTTAAAATAGAAATGCTTAAAGTTTCATGGCCAACAAAAGACGAAACAATTGGTTCAACTGTAGTCGTAATTATTACCGTAGCAATTTTGTCAGTATTTACAGGTGTGGCAGATGTTATAATAAGTGGAATCCTTCAAAAAATAATTGTTGGAGGTTAACTAATTAGATGGCACAGTGGTATATAGTCACAACATACTCTGGTTGCGAAGAAAAAGCAAAAGTAAATTTGGAATACAGAATTAAAACTATGGGAATGGTTGATAAAATTTTTCAGGTATTAATTCCCAAAGAAGAAGTCATTCAGGTTAAAAGTGGTAAAAAAAAGAGTATATCTAAGAAATTCTATCCGGGCTATGTATTAGTTGAGATGGATATGACAGATGATACCTGGACTCTTGTTCGGAATACTCCAAAAGTTACAGGATTTGTAAGAGCTGGTCCAAAACCATTAACACTTTCAGGTGAGGAAGTTAATACAATCTTAGGACAGATGAAAGGAACAATTCCTACACCAAAACATATTGTTGAATTTGAAAAAGGCGATGCCGTTCGAGTAACAGAAGGTCCATTCACTAATTTCTCCGGAGTCATAGAGGAAGTATATCCAGATAGAATGAAAGTAAAAGTTATGCTAACAGTATTTTCTCGACCAACATTAGCTGAAACAGATTTTTCAAGCATAGAGAAGATTTAGTGAACCCACAGAGTTAACATAAAATTTAAGCGTTAAAAGAACAACCCCCTAACCCCCTAACCCCCTTTATTAAGGGGGAATTAAAAATTAGAGGGCTTTCACTGAATACTTACGATAAAGGAGTGTTTTATGCCACCAAAAAAGATACAAACAGTTGTTAAGTTACAGGTACAAGCAGGAAAAGCAAATCCTGCTCCTCCGGTTGGTCCGGCTTTAGGTCAGCATGGGGTAAATATAATGGAATTTTGTAAACAGTTTAATGCAAAAACATCTGACCCGGCGCAGGAAGGTTTAATTATTCCTGTAGTTGTTACTATATATAACGATAAATCATTTACTTTTATCTTAAAGACTCCACCGGTGTCGGTGTTACTAAAACGTGCGGCCGGAATTGCTAAAGCATCTGGTGAACCTAATAAAACAAAGATAGGAAAAGTTACCGAGTCTCAAGTAAAAGAAATTGCTACTTTAAAAATGCCAGATTTAAATACATTAAATTTAGAATCAGCCATGTCCATGGTAAAAGGAACGGCAAGAAGTATGGGCATAGAAATAGTAGAATAGGAGGTTTGTTTTTAATGGGAAAGAGAATAATAGAATTAAAAAAACTTGTTGATGGAAATAAAAAATATTTATTAGAAGAAGGTTGTTGCTTAGCCAAGAAAACAGCAAATGCAAAATTTGACGAGACGGTTAATGTGACAATAAAATTAGGGATTGATGTTAAACAAACAAGTCAGGCTGTAAGAGGAAATGTTGTCCTTCCTCATGGGACAGGTAAAATACCAAAAGTTTTAGTTTTTGTTAAAGGCGAGAAGGAGAAAGAAGCAAAAGAGGCTGGTGCAGATTTTGTGGGCGCAGAAGATTTAATGGAAAAGATTTCTGGTGGCTGGCGGGATTTTGATGTGGCCATAGCCACACCGGATATGATGAAAGAATTAGGAAAAATAGGAAAAATATTAGGGCCACTTGGACTTATGCCGAATCCTAAGACTGGAACTGTAACTTATAATTTAGCCAAGACCATAAAAGAAGCAAAAACAGGCAGGATAGAATTTAAAACAGATGTAGGTGGAATGATTTATTCTGTAGTAGGAAAATCTTCTTTTGAAGAAAAGAAGTTAATAGAAAATGCCAGCACTTTAATCGAGGCTATAGTTAAGAATAAACCATCAGGCGTGAAAGGCACATATATTCAAAAAATAATAGTTAGTTCTACTATGGGACCTGGTATTAATATTGATGTGAGGCCATATGTTGTATAATGCAATACGCAGGCTAAAGCCTGCGGCTACAAGAACCGATACAAGAACCAATACAAGAGCTGATACGAGAACTGATACATGGCCGAGGAGGTTTATTGATGAGTTTAACAAAAGTTAAAAAGGAAGAAGAAGTTAATGATTTGGTCGAAAAGTTTGCCAAAGCAAAATGTGTAATATTTATAGGTTTTCAAGGATTAAATGTTACTGAGGTGACAGAGTTAAGGAGAAAATTAAAAAAATCCAATGTTGAATATAAAGTAATAAAAAATAATATAATAGGGAGAGCATTACAAAAAGTCAATATAAATGATTTTGAAAAAGTTGTTTTAGGTCCAACGGCTGTTATAGTTAGTTACGATGATCCGGTTGTCCCCGCAAAGATATTAAAAGAGTTCGCATCTGGTAATGAAAATTTAAAAGTAAAGGCCGGAATACTTGCCGGTAAAATAGTTGATGTTAATAAAATAAAATTTTTAGCAGGATTACCAGGAAGAGAAGTTTTAGTAGCCAGAGTTATAGGTGGAATGAAATCTCCATTATGTAATTTTGTGTTTGTGTTGAAAGCCAATTTGCATAAATTAATGGGTTCTTTAACATTGATAAAAGACAAAAAATCATAATAGAAAGTTAAAATTGTAAAGGAGGTATTTTATGGCAGATTTAACAAAAGAGGACATAATAAAAGGGATTGAGAATATGAGCGTGATAGAGCTATCGGAGTTGATAAAGGTATTAGAAGAAAGATTTGGTGTCTCAGCCGTAGCATCGGCACCGGTGGCCGTAAGTGGTTCAGGTGATAAAACAGCACAGTCATCTCCAGCTGCAGAGGAACAAACTACTTTTAGTGTGGTTTTAACAAATACTGGAGATAAAAAAATTCAGGTTATAAAGGTTGTAAGGGAAATAACAGGATTAGGATTAAAAGAATCTAAAGATTTAGTCGAGGGAGCACCAAAATCTGTTAAAGAAGGTGTAACCAAAGAAGAAGCAGAGAAGCTTAAAGCGAAATTTGAAGGGTCTGGTGCCACGATAGAAGTAAAGTAAACTACGGATTACGGGTATGTCGGGGTCAGAGATGATCCCGACTCCATTTGCGATTAAGGGTAAAAGAACTAAACCACTATAAAACACGCAGGCTAAAGCCTGCGACTACAAAAAAAGGGAAAACAAGAAAAAGTTTTTTAGAATATTTATAATTCGTAATTTACAATTCGTAATTTGTATTTTGGGGGTGTTATGGAAGAATTTGATAAATTAGGAAAGCGTAAAAGAAAAGATTATTCTAAACTTCCTAAGGTTTTAGAGGTGCCTAATCTAATTGAGATTCAAAAGAAATCATATGATGAGTTTCTTCAAAAAGATATTCCTTTCGATAAAAGAAAAAATGTGGGGTTACAAGGTGTTTTTAATGAAATTTTACCCATAGCATCCATTAGAGGAGATATTTCGTTAGAGTTTGTTAGTTATACTCTTTCTGAACCCAAGCATACTGTTATTGAGTGCAAGGAAAGAGGAGTGACCTACGGATCGTCATTAAAGTTCGTAGTTAGAATGGCCATAATGAAAGGCGATGACCCCAATAAAAAAGTAAAGGAAGTAAGAGAGCAGGAAATATATGCATGTGAAATTCCACTAATGACAAGAGTAGGTACATTTATCATTAATGGAGCCGAAAGAGTTGTCGTTAACCAATTGCATAGATCTCCCGGAGTATCTTTTGATGAAAGTAATGAATTTTTTTCTTTACCTACGGGTAAGCAATTTTCAGCTAAAATAGTTCCTTATAGAGGTTCTTGGTTAGAATTTGAGTTTGATTCAAATGGGATTATTTATGCCAGGATAGATAAAAAAAGAAAATTTTTTGCAACGATTATACTCCGGGCTTTAGGTTATACAACTAATGAAAGTATTTTAAAATTGTTTCACAAGGTAATAGAAGTTAATATAAAAGACAAAGAGAAAGTAATTAATAAAAAAGTTGCAAAACAAATTGTAATTGAAGAAACAAATTGTACCATTAATGTTGGACAAAGTATTAATGAGGAGGTTTATAAGGATTTACAAAAAACCAAATTAAAAACCATAGAAATAGCAGAACCATCTGAAGCAGAAGAAAAAGAAACAATAATACCGACAATGTTAAAGGATAATGTCCAGCCTACCAGAGAGGATGCTTTAATTGAAATTTATAAAAAAATGAGACCAGGACAGCCGGTAACTATTGATAGTGCGAGAATATTTTTTGAAAATATGTTTTTTAATCCAAAAAGATATGATTTAGGAAAAGTTGGTAGATATAAGGTTAATAATAAATTAGGATTAAACTTTTCATTAAATGATAAAACTCTTAAAAAAGAAGATATAATAGGTGTTTTAAAACACCTGCTTGACCTAATCAATGGAAAAGGCGAGAAAGATGATATTGATCATTTCGGGAATAGAAGAGTTAGATCTGTTGGCGAATTAGCGGAAAATCAATTTAGAATTGGATTAGTCAGAATGGAAAAGTATACAAAAGAAAGAATGAGCATGGTTGATCTTGATGAGGCTATGCCGGTAGATGTTATAAACACTAAACCTATAGTTGTCTCATTAAGAGAATTTTTTGGAACCAGTCAACTTTCCCAGTTTATGGACCAGACCAATCCCTTAGCCGAACTAACTCACAAGAGAAGGCTATCGGCCTTAGGCCCTGGTGGTTTAGATAGAGAAAGAGCTGGTATTGAAGTCAGAGATGTTCATTATACTCATTATGGTCGAATGTGTCCTATTGAGACCCCCGAAGGTCCTAATATTGGATTAATTGGTTCGCTGGCTACTTACGCTAGAATTAATGACTTAGGATTTATTGAAACACCATATCGAAAGGTTGTTGATGGAGTTGTAACAGATACTATAGAATATTTAACGGCAAACAAGGAAGACGAAGTTATAATAGCTCAGGCCAATGCAGTTTTAGATGAAAAAAGTAGATTTGTAGATAAATTATTACAATGTAGATATAAAGGTGATTTCCCTCTTATCCCGCCTGAAAAAATAAATTATATGGATGTATCTCCTATGCAGATTGTTAGTACTTCAACTGCTTTAATTCCATTTTTGGAAAATGATGATGCCAATAGAGCCTTAATGGGTTCAAATATGCAAAGGCAATCCGTCCCTTTAATTAGCCCGGAAGCTCCTGTAATTGGAACAGGAATAGAATATAAAGTGGCATATGATTCACAGGTAATAGTTGCCGCTAAGAATGCCGGCATAGTTGAATATGTAGATTCAAAAAGGATAGAAATATGGGGAGAAGATGGCCACTTAGATATTTATGATTTAACAAAATACGAGAGGACTAATCAGGATACTTGTATTGACCAAAGACCTATTGTTAAAAAAGGTCAAAAAATTTCCAAAGGGCAGGTGATTGCCGATGGTCCTTGTACTGATAGGGGAGAACTGGCCTTAGGTCAGAATATATTGGTGGCTATAATGCCGTGGAGAGGATACAACTTTGAAGATGCTATAGTCATGAGCGAGAACTTGCTTAAAAATAACAAACTTACTTCTGTTCATATAGAAGAGTTTAGTTTAGATGCCAGAGATACAAAATTAGGAGAAGAAGATATCACCAGAGACATACCTAATGTTAGTGAAGAATCCATGAAGAATTTGGACGAAAATGGTATTGTTAGAATGGGCGCAGAAGTTAATCCGGGAGATATTCTTGTGGGTAAAGTAACACCAAAGGGAGAAGCAGAAAGTACTCCGGAAGAAAAACTCTTAAGAGCCATATTTGGTGAAAAAGCAAGAGATGTTAAAAATGCCTCGTTAAAAGTTCCACCCGGCGTGACGGGAACAGTGATTGATATTAAAGTATTTTCAAGGAAAGGATCAATATCTAAAGCAAAAACAACGGAGTTAAAGAAAGAGATAAAAAAAGAGCATGAAAAAACTAAAGAAAACATTTTAAGTATTAGGAATCAAGAGATTAAATTTTTTGAAAAAACCATTAGAGGCAAAAAGGAACTTGATGAAAAAATTGATATGGCTAAAGAAAAAGCAAAAGTTAGAATTGCTGAAATTGATGCTAAAATGGAAAAAGAAATACAAAGGATAGAAGAAGGGGATACTCTTCCCTCTGGAGTGATAAAATTTGTCAAGGTGTATATTGCCAAAAAGAGAAAAGTAAGAGCCGGAGATAAATTGTCTGGCAGACACGGTAATAAAGGTGTTGTGGCCAAAATAGTTAGCGAGGAAGATATGCCCTATTTACCGGATGGAACACCTGTAGAAATGGTGCTAAATCCTCTGGGAGTTCCAAGTAGAATGAATGTCGGACAAATCTTAGAAGCAAGTCTGGGCTGGGCAGCGAAGACGCTTGGATTTTATGTAAGTACCCCTGTCTTTGATGGAGCAAAAGAAGTGGATATAAAGTTAGCCTTAAAAGAGGCTGGACTTCCAGAGAGTGGCAAAACGAAACTTTTTGATGGAATTACTGGTGAACCATTTAATGAAGAAGTTACAGTTGGATATATGTATATTATGAAATTGGCCCATATGGTTGATGATAAGATACATGCTCGTTCCACAGGACCTTATTCATTAATTACACAGCAACCATTAGGGGGAAGGGCGCAATTTGGTGGACAAAGATTTGGAGAAATGGAAGTATGGGCGCTTGAGGCCTATGGAGCGGCCCATACATTACAGGAAATTTTAACTATAAAAAGTGACGATGTCCAAGGAAGAACGAAAGCATATGAAGCCATAGTTAAAGGTAAAAATCTTCCAGAGCCAGGTTTACCTGAATCGTTTAATGTTCTAATAAAGGAACTACAAGGATTAGCCCTTGATGTTGGTTTAATGAAAAAAGAAGACGAGAAGAAGAAAAAGAAGTAAAGAAAATGAAGGAGAGTGACAAATGGCCAGAATTAGAGAAGTAATAAAAAGGTCAAAATTCTTTGACTCTGAATCTGAAAAGAAAATAGATTTTGATTATATATCCTTAAAGTTAGCCTCACCGGAGACTATAAAGAAATGGTCATATGGAGAAATAAAGAAGCCAGAGACTATTAATTATAGAACCTTTAAACCAGAGAAAGACGGTTTATTTGATGAGAGAATATTTGGTCCGACTAAAGACTGGGAATGTTACTGTGGTAAGTATAAAAGGATAAAATATAGAGATATTGTTTGTGATCGATGCGGTGTTCAAGTTATTTCTTCAAAAGTTAGAAGAGAAAGAATGGGACATATAGAATTAGCCTCCCCTGTGGCTCATATATGGTTTTTAAAAAGTATTCCAACCAGGATAGGTATTTTACTTGATATGACCACAAAGGAGTTAGAGAGGGTTATATATTACGAGAGCTATATTGTTATGGACCCAATGGAGACTCCGTTAATGAAGAAACAAATTTTAGATGAGGAGTCTTTACAGAAGTCTAAGTCTTTGTATGGTGCGAATTCTTTTAAATATAAAATAGGTGCAGAATCGATTAGGGATTTGTTAAAAGAAATTAATCTGGAAGAACTATCCAAGGAATTAAAAGAGGAAGCAAAAGCAACTGATTCCATAGCGAAAAAGAAAGATATAATTAAAAGATTAAGAATAGTAGAAAATTTCCGAAAATCCGGGAATAAACCCGAGTGGATGATTCTGGTGAGTCTGCCGGTCATCCCACCCGATTTAAGACCTTTAGTTCCTTTAGATGGAGGTCGTTTTGCTTCATCCGACATTAATGATTTATATAGAAGAGTAATAAATAGAAATAATAGATTAAAAAGACTGATGGAGGTCAAAGCACCGGAAATTATAATATATAACGAGAAAAGAATGTTACAGGAAGCAGTTGATTCACTTCTTGATAATGGAAGAAGAGGTACGACGGTTAAAGGAAGTAGAAATAGACCGTTAAAATCATTAAGCGATATGTTAAAAGGTAAACAAGGGAGATTTAGACAGAATTTGCTTGGTAAAAGAGTTGATTATTCGGGACGCTCTGTGATTGTTGTTGGTCCTGAACTTAAATTTTATCAATGTGGTATTCCAAAGAAGATGTTACTTGAACTGTTTAAGCCGTTTATTATTAAAAAACTTGAAGATAGAGGGTATGTTCATACGGTAAAAAGTGCAAGACGAATGGTCGAAAGTGTAAAACCTGAAGTATGGGAAATATTAGAAGAAGTTATTAAAGAGCATCCGGTATTACTTAATAGAGCCCCAACTTTACATAAGCAAGGAGTTCAAGCGTTTGAAGCTATACCTATAGAAGGTTCGGCCATACGAATACATCCATTAGCTTGCACAGCTTTTAATGCTGATTTTGATGGTGACCAGATGGCTGTTCATGTTCCTCTTTCTGTTGAATCAATTACAGAGACGAGGACACTTGTTTTATCAACCAATGGTGTGTTCTCTACTTCAAATGGTTCTCCATTAGCCGCACCAGCCAGAGAAATGGTTGTTGGATTAAATTATCTAACCAAAGAAAAACCAGGTTGTCTGGGAGAAGGAAAAGTATTTTCATCTATTGATGAAGTATTAATTGCATATGATGCCAAAAAAATAAGTTTACATGCAAAAATTAAAATGCTTTTGAATGGAAAAATTATAGAGACAACAACAGGAAGAGTTGTTTTTAATTCAATCTTACCATCTGATTTTGGTTTTATAAACAAGGAACTAAACAAGAAAGAACTTTCTAATATAGTCACTGAATGTTACGAAAAGTTTGGCAATGCAGAAATGGTGATTTTACTTGACAGCTTAAAAGATTTAGGCTTTAAATATGCTACTTTTTCTGGGCTGACCATATGTATGGATGATATGAAAATCCCTTCTGAAAAGAAAGAGATAATTAATCAAGCCAGAGGAGAAGTGGAAAAGATTTATTCTCAGTATCGTAAAGGTATTATTACGGATAATGAGAGGTATAACAAAGTAATAGATATCTGGATACATGCTACTGATAAAGTTGCAGATAAAATGATGGAAGAGATAAAAAAAGACAGGAATGGATTTAATCCTATTTGCATGATGGTTGAGTCTGGCTCTCGTGGTACTCCCATGCAAGTTAGACAGTTGTCAGCTATGAGAGGACTTATGGCCAGACCCCAGCAGAGGGTAGTAGGAGAAAAGGGGGAAATTATTGAGCATCCTATTATTTCAAATTTTAGAGAAGGACTAACGGTTTTAGAGTACTTTATTTCTACACATGGTGGTCGTAAAGGATTGGCTGATACGGCCCTAAAAACTTCAGAAGCAGGTTATCTTACAAGAAGATTAGTTGATGTTGCCCACGATGTTGTTGTGACCGAAGAAGATTGCCGAACACTAAGAGGAATTACCATAGGTGCTATTAGAGAAGGAATGGAAGTAATGGAACCATTAAAGGATAGAATTACAGGAAGAGTTGTTTTGGATAATGTTGTAGACATTTTAACGGATGAAGTCATAGTTAAAGCAAACGAAATAATAGATGAGGAAAAAGCGGAAAGAATAGAAAAAGCAGGCATAGAAAAGATAAGAATAAAATCTGTTCTTACTTGCGAGGCGAAAAGAGGTGTTTGTGCAAAATGTTATGGTTGGAATTTAAGTTATAGAAAGATGGTGGATGTAGGTGAAGCGGTAGGTATTGTAGCCGCCCAATCAATAGGGGAGCCTGGAACCCAGTTGACTTTAAGAACATTTCATATTGGTGGAACCGCGGCCAAGGCTGTTGAAACTTCGACTATATCCACTAAAAGCGGTGGAAGAATTTTTTATCATAACTTAAAAACTTTAACGACGAAGGAAAAAGAAACCATAGTTATAAACAGACAGGGCGAAATAAGTGTTCGAGATGAAACAGGAAAGGTTAAAGAATCATTTGAAGTGGCTTTTGGATCACAACTTGTAATTAAAGAAGGGGAGATTGTAAAAAAAGGACAGATTCTAACAAGGTGGGATCCTTATAATACACTTATTTTCTCTATAATTGACGGGAAGACAGAGTTTATGGATATAGAAGAAAATATAACCATGAAAGAAGAAATTGATCCGGAAACAAAACTTTTAAATAGGGTTATAACCTCAGATAAAGAAGGAAAGAAACATCCTTATATTAAAATAGTAGACAACAAAGGGAAAGAATTAGCCAGATATTCTATGCCGATTGGAGCAAGATTGGTCGTAAATGATGAAGAAGAGATTTTTGCCGGTAAGGTACTATCTAAGATACCGAGGGAAATTAAAAAGACAGGAGATATAACCGGAGGGCTTCCGAGAGTTTCTGAACTATTTGAGGCAAGAAAGCCAAAAGACCATGCGGCTATAACAGATATAGATGGTGTGGTTAAAATTGGTGAAATTGAAAAAAGGATGAGAAGAATTGTTGTCCAGCATGAAAGTGGAGCAGAAGAAGAATATCTTGTACCTCAGGGTAGGCATATATTAGTCTCTGATGCAGAAAAAGTAAAGGCTGGTGATCCATTAACGGCTGGTCCTGTAAATCCGCATGATATTTTAAGAGTTAGTGGAGAAGGTGCGACTCAAGAGTATTTATTGGAAAAGGTACAAGAAGTTTATAGAGTCCAGGGCGTTAAAGTAAACGATAAACATATAGAGGTTATAGTTAGACAAATGTTAAAAAGAATTAGAATAGAGGATCCTGGAGATACAGAATTTTTATCCGGTCAAGAAGTAGATAGACTTACATTTAAAGAGGAGAATGAAAAAATCTTAAAAAAGAAAGGAAAGCCAGCCATAGCCAAACCTATTTTGCTTGGTATTACAAAAGCCTCATTAAGTACTGAAAGTTTTTTCTCGGCGGCATCTTTCCAGGAAACGACTAAGGTTCTGACAGAAGCCGCTACAGCCGGCAAGATAGATAATTTATTAGGGTTAAAAGAGAATGTAATAATTGGAAGGTTGATTCCAGCCGGTACTGGTTTTCCTTTGTATCGTGATATAAAATTAAAAGAAAGTATATAAAAATAAAAGTATTGACAGATAAAGGAAAAATTTGATATAATATATGTTTACTTTGTTAGGGAAAGTTTTCTAACGAAGTTTATATAGTGGGGGTGATAAGTTAGTCTAAACAAATAGTTTAAAACTAACGAGGCGGAAATATCACCCGCCTTTTTTATTTAACATAGTCTGCCCGCCTTAGGCGGGCAACTATTCCTAAAATGTTTATTTACATTATAGAAAGTCAAGGGGGTAAGATTGTATACAATTAATCAGTTGTTGAAAAATAAGAGGAAAAAGAAGGCAAATAAAACAAAAGCACCGGCATTAACTTCTTGTTCGCAAAAACGGGGAGTTTGTTTAAGGGTGTATACAACAACACCAAAGAAACCTAATTCTGCTTTAAGGAAAGTTACAAAGGTCAGACTGACTAATGGTCATGAAGTAACTTGTTATATTCCCGGGATAGGGCATAATTTAGATGAACATTCGATAGTGCTTATTCGTGGTGGAAGAGTAAAAGATTTGCCAGGAGTAAGGTATCATATTATAAGAGGTACTTTAGATACGGCTGGAGTTGATAATAGAAAACAAGGCAGGTCAAAGTACGGTGTTAAAATTAAAAGAGAAGGGGCAACAGGGAAAGCGAAAGAAGTTAAAGAAGTGGAAAAAGTGAAAGAGTAAAAAAGGGAAAAAGAGAGGAAAAAATGCCCAGAAGAAGATTAGTAAGAAAAAGAGAAATAGGTCCAGATCCAAAATATAATGATGTTATCATAGCCAAGCTTATAAACAATATAATAAGAGATGGGAAAAAATCTTTAGCCGAGAAAATTGTTTATGGTGCGTTTGATTTAATTTCAAAAAAATTAAATACAGAAGGGGCGACAGTTTTTAAACAAGCTATGGAGAATGTAAAACCTGTTTTAGAGGTTAAAGCCAGAAGAGTTGGAGGAGCAACTTACCAAATTCCCATGGAAGTTCCTTTTCACAGAAAAATCTCTTTAGCCCTAAAATGGACAATAAGCAGTGCGGAAAAAAGAACAGAGAAAACAATGATCGAGAGGTTAGCCAACGAAATTATGGATGCTTCAAAGAATACGGGTGCAGCTGTGAAGAAAAGGGAAGATACACATAAAATGGCAGAAGCAAATAAAGCATTTGCCCATTTTAGATGGTAGATAAATGCGATAAATGGGGACAGACACCATATTATATGTGCATATTTTTAGAATAAATAAGGACAGCGACTAATTTTTTAAGGAGATTATTTTATGCCAAGGCAGTGTGCGATAGAAGATATAAGAAACATAGGAATAGTTGCTCATATAGATGCGGGTAAGACGACTACTACTGAGAGGGTTTTATACTATACAGGCAATATTCATAAAATAGGTAATGTTGATGATGGAACCACTGTGACCGATTATATGGTTCAGGAAAGAGAAAGAGGTATTACCATTACTTCGGCGGCGGTTACTTGTTCTTGGCTTGATAAACAGGTTAATATTATAGACACACCCGGACATATTGATTTTACTGCAGAAGTGGAAAGGTCGCTTAGAGTTTTAGACGGTGCGGTTGTGGTCTTTGATGCCTGTGCTGGTGTTGAACCTCAAAGTGAAACTGTCTGGAGACAGGCAGATAGATACAAAATCCCAAGGATTGCCTATTTAAATAAGATGGATAAAGTTGGAGCTGACTTTTTTATGTCAGTGGAAACTATAAAAACAAAATTAGGTGCAAAACCAGTTTTACTTCAAATTCCAATTGGTTCTGAAGATACTTTTGTTGGAATGATTGATTTAATTAAGATGAAAGAATATATATGGTTAGAAGAAACTCTGGGAGCAAAGTTTGAAGAAAGGGAAATCCCTTTAGAATTTCTTGATTCGGCAAAGAAAAATCGCGAATCGCTCTTAGAAGGTATTGCAGAATTTAATGATTCTTTAATGCATAAATATTTAGAGGGAAAAGAATCCGAAATAACAGTGGATGAGATCAGGAAGGCGGTAAGGATTGGGACATTAAAAAGTGCGATAGTTCCAGTGCTATGTGGTTCTTCTTTTAAAAACAAGGGTGTTCAACCTATGTTAGATGCAGTAGTTTATTATCTTCCATCTCCAATTGATATTCCTGATGTAAAAGGAATTAATTCAGAAAATAATATTGAAGAAACAAGAAAGGCAAATGATAACGAACCATTGTCTGCCCTAGCCTTTAAAATAGCGGCTGACCCATATGTTGGAAAATTAACTTTTGTAAGAGTTTATTCAGGAACCTTAAATTCAAGTTCTTATATTTATAATGCCAGGAAGGGGATAAAGGAACGTATTAGCCGACTTCTAAGAATGTTTGCCAACAAAAGAGAAGAAGTAGATGCTGTCTATGCCGGCGATATCGCGGGAGCAGTTGGTTTAAAAAATACTATCACTGGAGATACTTTATGCGATGAAGAGAAGCC
This sequence comes from Candidatus Firestoneibacteriota bacterium, assembly GCA_043822305.1. Lineage (GTDB taxonomy): Bacteria > Oederibacteriota > D2-FULL-39-29 > D2-FULL-39-29 > JBDRBU01 > JBDRBU01. The sequence goes on along the minus strand of JBDRBU010000057.1, from coordinate 1,051 downwards.
AATTGTTTTAGAAAGTATGCATTTTCCAGAGCCTGTTATTTCTGCAGCCATTGAGCCAAAAACAAGAGCTGACCAGGATAAACTTGGTATTGCTTTAGATAGATTAGGTGATGAAGACCCTACATTTAAAGTTAAAAGTGATGAAGAAACCGGTCAAACAATTATAGCCGGAATGGGTGAGTTACATTTAGAAATTATTGTAGACAGAATGAAAAGGGAGTTTGGGGTAGAAGTAAATGTTGGAAAACCACAGGTTGCTTATAAGGAAACTATAACGACTAAAGCAGAAGCAGAAGGTAAGTATATCAGGCAGACAGGTGGACGGGGACAGTATGGACATGTAGTCATATCAATTGAACCCGGAAAAAAAGGAAGTGGATATGAATTTGTTAATGATATTGTCGGTGGAGTAATACCCAGAGAGTATATCTCTCCAATAGATAAGGGCATAAAAGAGGCAACTGAATTAGGAGTATTAGCCGGTTATCCAGTGATTGATGTAAAAGTTACTTTATTTGATGGTTCATTTCATGAAGTGGATTCTTCTGAAATGGCTTTTAAGATAGCCGGTTCTTTAGCTTTTAAGGATGCTTTTAAAAAAGCAAAACCTATTTTACTTGAACCAATAATGGATATTGAGATTGTCATGCCCGAAGAATTTATGGGAGAAGTAATAGGTAATTTTAATTCTCGCAGAGGAAAAATGGAGAATATGAGCCAGAGAGGTAATGCCAGAGTTGTCCGAGGATTTGTACCAATTGCAAGTATGTTTGGTTATGCTACGGATGTAAGGTCTCTTACTCAAGGTAGAGGAATTTACACAATGGAATTTTCTCATTATGAAGAAGTACCAAAAAATGTTTCAGATGAAATTATAATTAAAACATCAGGAAGAGATAAGAGAAGCAAATAAAGAAAGTAAGAAAAGACCAGGAGGTAAATATGTCTAAAGTTAAATTTGATAGGAACAAGCCGCATGTAAATGTAGGAACAATTGGTCATGTTGATCATGGTAAGACGACATTAACATCAGCGATAACAAAATGTTTAT
>JBDRBU010000056.1:0-5785 GCA_043822305.1 Candidatus Firestoneibacteriota bacterium | reverse complement strand
CGGAAGGAATTAACAATAAAATTAAACGGCTTAAACGAATGGCTTATGGGTATAGGGATGTCGAATATTTTAAACTAAAAATCCATCAACATTGCGGGCTGTTAAATCCAAGGAGGTACCCACAATAAATACGAAAGAACCTAAAATATCGTTACCTTATTATTATTAGGAAATTTTGTTTTAAACTGGTACTTATCATACTTTACTTTTATTTCACTTGCAAATACTACCAAGCCAGAAATTAAAATAATAGCCACGCATTTTATCATTCCATCTCCTTTTTCAGAGAAATTCTTCTATTAGAAATATTAATAACAATATTTATCCAGTTTGGAATTTCTCCATATTTGCCTTCAATTATTGTGAATTTTATGTTTGGTTTATCAGATATCATTTCTTTCCAATAACTTAAATCCCCATCGCAACCTGTTCCCCAATAAATAAATACTTTTTGTTTCGAGCCAAGATTATCAAATAATAAACTCGAATAGTTGCCGGGCCTCATCAATATAATATTATCAAACCTGTTAAAGAATGCAATAACTTCTTTCTTGTTGGATTCGCTTAAATTTTCTTTTGGATCTATTTTGTCTGTTATTTCTTCAATTGTTCCCCATATAACTATTGTACCTTTGGCAATTTGAGGTAAAGCCATAAATTCATTTATAACGGCAAAGGTTACTGGTTTTTGAATTTCGTTATAATATTTTCTTAACGTTAAACCGTAAAGAAAATGAAATGACCGTTTATAGGGTGGAACAATCCAAACAGACGGTTGATTCTTCCCAACAATAGTAATAGCAGGTGTTATCTTAATATAGTCATCTGTTTTTGTAAAATACTTTCCTTTAATAAAAATGGTAATAATAATAATCGCACTAACTGCTAAAATAACTGTCAATTTTCCTCTGGTAAGCCAAAGTCTTTTTTTAATTCTTATTGCTATCACGAAAAATAGTCCAGCCATAGGTAAAATCCATAGGATTAGTTCGTTCGTAATAGAATTAAAAAATGTACATATAGTAAATGCAAATATAATGGTAAAAGGAAAAGTAAATTCAGAATTTTTAATTGACGGGAATACAAGAAACAATACAAGCAACCACAAGAAAATATATGCTATTCTGCCAGCCCAAGAGAACTCTACCAAATACTGCAAATGGCTATTTACTAATACTGTAAAGATATTTCTGCTCTTTGTATTCTGATACCACTGACTATATATTTCTCCTGCTTCGCCACTTTTCATTCCTTTGGGAAAATCTACCATCATTTTAGGCGCTTTCCCCCATATTAAAAATCTATCAGATATTGATTTGTCTTTTATCATGTAGCTAATAGATAGTCTTTTATGTGATGTTAAAGCCAATACTCCTATCAGGATACAACAAACTATATATGTAGTCCTCTTTTGCACCTCAAATTTTCTCACAGAAAATAAATAGATAATAATAAATCCAAGAAATAGTGCCATTATTGCAGAGCGGGAGAAGGTGGCTATTGTAAGTACAGATAAAATACAAGATACCGAAATACATGAAATCCAGAAAGTTTTTTTCTTTAATAATATCCCTGCCAATACAAGAATTGCCAGCATACAAAAGAATGTTCCCGTCTTGTTAGGATTATCAAAGAAGAAACTGAATCGGTGTGGTAGAAAGTACGAAATCACTTACTTTTTCTCCGACAAGCATATAATCATAATTTTAGTTTCTTTTTCGTAAAAAAATATTTTTATTTGCATAATTAGGGATGATATTAACGGTATAAGTGTTTTACTTAAACTAAAAAAATCCTCTTTTCTTAAAATTCAACATAATTATTACATTTTATTATCACTCTCAAAGGAAATACCACAGTTTTTGCAAAATTTAGAATCTTCATCATTTTTAGTGTTACATTTTGGACAAAGAATAACGACTTTTTCCTTCACCGTTCCATTCGCAACTCGTTTTGCTAAGTCTTCTACACTATTGCCAATACCACTAGCGACATAATTAATAGTATCTTGAGCAACAGGAGATACTTCACCAGAGATATAACGCGATATTGTACCTACAAATGCAAACTTTAATATTGCTATTCCTGTTCCTAAAATTGGGAATCCAATAAAAGTAAAAACAGCATTATTTATTCCAGATGATATATTAGAGTATCCAATAAAAGAACTAAAAAAACTTAAAAGACCAATTAATGTTAAAATACCGCCAATAATCACTAATGTAAAACCAACAATTTTAAGTACCGCCCTTTTATCTTGCTGTTTTGAATCTATAACTTTTTTTTCTTGTTGAGTAAAAGTCATCTTCTCATCCTAATATATAATGAATACTTCTTATTCGTAGAATACTGCGCTAAAAGGAATAGCAATATTTTTATTTTCATCATTAAGATCTGTTTCAAATACTACTTCTGCCTCAATACTTTCAGGTGTTTCGCCACAACATTCAAAGTTTACAACAATAATATCCCCCTTGCTCTCGGAAACGATATTCTTAATACTTAATTTTTCTGATTTTGATTTCACACTTTTTATTTTAAAATCCTTACTCTTGTTGAAAGCAAAATCTATTTTATAATATTTTTTAACTTTTAACAACCCTCCAACAATAGCAGTATCTTTACATAAAGGATTTTTTATGACCCATGTAATATTCATTTCGTTCGCGCTATCTTTGGTTTTAAAAATAATTTTAGCAGACCAACACCCTATTTTATCTGTTTTATATTTTATCAGCATATCATATATCTTGCTTTCAACTTTTTTTAAAGTAACCACAATATCTTTACTTTCAGAAAACACATTAAACTCTTCATCATGTCTGATTTTTACTTTATGTCGAGTTTGAAATTCTGTATTCTGATCCACAACTTTATAATTTTCAATATCTGGCTCAATATCTATAGATTCTTCTCTTTTTCCTATTACTTTTATTTTAAATGTTTGCTCATTTTGAGAATTCTTAACTTTATATAACAATGTTATTAAATATTGTATCTTATATTGTCTCTCATTAGTATCTTTTGGACCAGAGAAACTACCATTTAGCATCACTATTCCTTTTTTATCTTTTAACACATCCGTTTGTATTTCCAAGCAATCGCAGCTTACTTTTTTATTTGTAATTTCTATTTCTTCATTCTCTGCTATCTTAATCTCTCTTCGAAAAATAAACCTTGAAACATTAGGAATAATTCCAAGGTCCAATTCTATTTCATTAGTCTTTACTTCAGAATACAAAGTAGATACAGTAATTAGCAATGCAAACAATACTTTATTCATACAGTTATCTCCTTTTTACTTCTACTCATTGTAGCTTATCATGGAGTGTCAAAAACCCTCACATCTTAATACAAAGTGATTTATTACTTAATGAATGAAATCATTTAAGATTTTAATTTTGTTATATTCACCCTTATATTTAGCTTTAAACAAATTCAGCGCTTTTTTTGCTTCTTTTTTTTCGCCTATTCTAAATAAACTATAAACCTTACAATAAAGTATTTGCGCAGCAATAGTTTCATTATTCTTTGCAAGATCAGAATAATACAATTCAGAACTTAGTTTGGCTTCTTTTATATCATATTGACCATTTGAATAATATGCAAGGAGTAATCTATACTTAACTTCATTTGTCCACCCATCAGGTTTATGAGAACGAAGCCATTCTTCTATTTCTTTTATATACCCTGCAGTATGATTGCCATACTGTGCATTAGCTTTCACTTCTGCGTAGTATGAATCAGGATGAATCTTATTGGATAAAGATAATAACTGCTTGAACATTTCTTTGGTTTCATCCTCTTTTTTTGCCTTTATAGCCATAAGCATAGTGCTTTGTAATATATATTCTTCATTTGAGGGATAATTCTGAGATCTACCAGAGTCAATTGAATTTCTTTCTTCCTTACTTGCATTTCTTAATATTGAAAGAGCTGTCATTGATAAATCAAATGCCCTGTCATACTTTCCAATAGAATCACAGAAACTTGCAAAACTCGTATAATAGTCAATTTTCCTATAAAAATAATTACTTTTATTGATTTTATTAATTACGGGCATTGCGTCCTCATAACTTTTCATTAAGTCATTAGCATCATCTTCGGTCAAAACATCACCTTTCTTTATTAAATTAGAATTCTTCTTAAGGCTTGGCATAAGTACCAATAATTCCTCCTTAAATGCGGTATTAGAGCTTTGGGCTAGTGCGATTTCCATTAATTCCAGTGATTTGTCATATTCATCTAATCCATTATGAAAAGCCATCAATTCCCAAATAATTCTTTCTTTCTCTGAATCATTTTTTACTTTTAAATAATATTTGCTTAGTTTTTTGATGGAGTTCTTGTAGTATTCTTGAACATTCTCTCGTTTACTCTCATTATTTATATTGCAACTATCTTTAACTAATACTTCATTTAGTAAATCCAGACATTCCTTAGATATTTCATTTTTAGCATAAACAAAAGAAAATGTTAATATTATTAGCAGTATTATAATTTTATTTCGCATATAACCCTCTCATATAATATAACAATCAATTCTAAAACAAATGTTATGTACCAGTTCAATGAATATAGTATACAACAACCAAGATTAGCATAAGAGTCGATATTTCCCTCTAACTGAATCAATCATATAAATCCGGTTGTTCTTACAATTTTATTTATTCGTCACACGGGTCAACTTCCTTAACAACTCCTTTTCCTGCTCCCACATAACCGTCCCCGGTAGCATTACTGATTTGAGGTGTACCCGCATAATCCTGCGGCTTTCCACAAACAGGATTTGCTACTGGAACCCAATGACATCTATAAGTACTCGTCATAGATGCTTCTCTGGCTTCTACATAATCAGCTTCTCCAGAAAAATATACAATTTGATTAGGTGCTGCTGTTGCAGTAGCTGTAAATGTAAAGCCATCTCCTGTGCCTAATGCTCGATTTAGTGCTAATTTTATTGTATCCTTATATGCAAGACTACCTGAATATGTAGTGGTTTTAGTTTTTGTAAAAGAAATTGCTACTGAACAACTAAAATTTGTTGTTGAACCTTCCGCACAATTTTCACAAGTACCAGCAGATACTGAATCAGGAGATGTATTACCAACATTTGAAATAGTAGCAGAACCGTCTGTTCTAAAGCATTTATCATAGTATCCACCTAAACATTGTGGCAATTCAAATATGGGTGGACAACCACCTTCTGAAACTGGCACTTCGGTTTCACCAAAAAGAGAACTACTTACCAAAACAACAACACAAATACTTAACAAATATTTCATTTTTCTCCTCCTCCTATGATAACAATCAATCTTTTTCTACTCTGCTGACTGTTTTTATTTTTAAAGTTTTAAAGACATGGGTTCTTATTTTCAATGTTTTTAAAATTAAAAATTATTGTGTTTGACTTTTGGAGCATAAACTAACTAAACAAAGCAATATAGATATAAAAAATATTCTACTTAACATTGTTTTCACCTCCTTTGCCTTTTTGAATTAATAAACTCATATATTCTTCTTGAGTTTTTGCTTCTTTAATAATTAGATCTTTTGGGATATCAAATAATCTATCTTCAGGCTTCTTAAATATAATATTTTTATTACTAAAATCACTTATCTTTTCTGGGTCATTCGTAAATAATGTGGGAGAAATAGGAGAAAGCATTAAGTTATAAGGGGAAATAAAAAAGCACCGATTACCGAAGAAAACTGATATAGTTAGGTTTATGACAACCAACTTAATCAGGAGGTAACCGATGCAAGTATATGGTATCAAAAAGAG
>JBDRBU010000055.1:0-3756 GCA_043822305.1 Candidatus Firestoneibacteriota bacterium | reverse complement strand
AATAAATATATAAATGAATGGTCCGGCCGTTGCCAATATTGTCAACAAACCCATAGGTACCCACCACCACTTATCTGCTCCAAATAAACCCACCAAATTATCTCGACAAGTAGAAGCTACGAGAAAAGGAATGCCTAAAATTAAAGAATATGTGGCAACGAAAACGCCTGAGCGTGTAATTGCAATAGTTATATCCATTAGACGATATTTAATTATTGCGTAAGTCAAAATAACAGGGTAAATTATCATAAAAATAAAACCAAACGGGTAAATATTTATTTTATAGCTTGCAAAATTATCTACTACGCCCATAACCCCAAACATAGACCCGATAAGTATATATTTTATTCTTATTCTACGCAGAGTATTAAACTTATCTTTATTTAATAACCCTATAGATAGGTTAATTAAACAAAAGGTAAATAAAGAAATAAAATAGAATAAAAAGAATGGATGCAAACTAAGGGAAACTTTCGGATAATATCCCCATGGATATTTGTATAAGTCCACAACTAGTGGATTTCGAGAAAAATTTAAAACTATGAAGAACACCCCAATTAAATAATTTATAAGAATAATCTTTGTTTTTTTATTCTCTAACAAATAATGAACAAAAGTATAAAAGTTTATAGGGATGGATATAATTCCTATATAACCTATCTTAAACAAAAGTAATTTCAAGCTAAGATCTTTAACTGAATAAGCAATAGCAAAAGAAAATAACCAAATAAAGATTGAAACACCAAAGATAGCAAAGCATAAATTTACTTTTGATTTACGGTTTTTGAAATATGTAAGAAAATTAAAAAATAATACAACTATTGATGAAATTAAAACAAGCAATGACTGTAAATTTATTGTAGCTTTCATTCTAATTTATCAAACTTTTTGGCTTTTTCTTCTTTATAAAACCAACTTTATTACAAAATTCAAAAAGCCTGTTTATAAAAGAATCATTTATAGGTGGATATTTAAAATTATATTTTCTTAATATTGTTTCTGTTTCTTTTGAGCTAAATTTAGCTTTGTAATTAAAATATGGAATAAAAGGAATCAGTATTTTCTTTTGAATTGGCGTAAATTTTCTCATAATAGATTTATCTAGAGGAACCCATTTAGGATTATTATATCCAAAGAAAATGGCTGAAAGATCCATAAAATGATGGCATTTAATATTATCAGTACTTATTATATGATAAGTACCTTCTTTTTCTTCCTTCTCTGCTAAAATGCACACAGCTTCAGCAACAGCATCTATGGGTACTAAATTATGTTCCACCTCTAAATCAACAGGAACCTCTTTAAACAATTCTTGGGAAAAAAAATGTAATGGCTCATAAAACATCTTGAAATTTGTAGTCTCTCCTGTAAGATATTTACCAACAATAATACTCGGTCTAAATATGGACACTCTCAAGCCATTTTTATTGTATTTTCTAACTAATCGCTCGGCTTCAAACTTTGTTTGCTCATATGTATTATTAAATTTTTGTCCTACATCAAAATCTTTTTCAGTAAAAGTACAATTCTTATTACCTACAATAAATGCAGTACTAATATAATTAAACCTTTTCATTTTCTTACATTTAATCGCAAATTCAAGAATATTCTTTGTACCTTCTACATTAGCTTTGCTTATCTCATTTAAAGAAACACGAAAACCAGTCAAAGCAGCACAGTGATATATCGAATCAACGTAATTAAATAACTCTTCCCTAGTCTTTTTATTCAAGCCTAGATTAAATTGTGACACATCTCCTTTTATAAAGTTTACACGTTTTACAATCCTATCGTTAGAATCCCCTTTGCTATATATTTTATTAATTATTTCCCATCCTCTTTTTTTAACTTCAGCTTCACTATTCCCTCTAATCAAAAGATAAACATAGATGTTATCATCTTGTAGAATGTATCTTAGTATATTCATTCCGAGGAATCCTGTTGAGCCTGTTATAAATATGTTCTTTAGACTTTTCATAATGGTAATTCGACTATGAAACTCGCCCCTTCTCTAATTTTGCTTTCAACATATATATGCCCATTGTGCCGTTTAATAATACTGTGTACAATCGATAAGCCTAAGCCTGTTCCTTTATCTTTGGTAGTATAAAACGGCTCAAATATATGAGAAATATCTTTTTCTGCAATTCCTGGTCCAGTATCTACTATACGAACTTCAACTTTCTTACCTCTAATAAATGATTTTGTGCTTAGCGAAGTCTTTACCGTTAAGATGCCAGATGTATCCATTGCTTCAACAGCATTTAAGAAAAGATTCAAAAAAACTTGTTTCATTTGGTTTGGATCTACCATTAGCGTAGAGCATGTAGCGTCTAACGTATAGTCCTTATTTATCTTTATATTATATTTAATAAATTGATTATTCAATAGTTCAAGTGTATTATCAATGAGGCTATGAATATCAGTTTTCTTTAATTGTAAAGGAGAGGGCTTTGAGTAATCTAGAAGCTGATGCACTAAATCATCTATTTTCTCTACCTCTGAGCCTACAATTTTAGAAAACTTATCAAGGAATTCCTTGTCGTCATTTTTCTTCGGTAAATATTCAGTAAAAGTTTTGATGGCAGTTAAAGGATTCTTTATTTCATGAGCCATTCCTGAAGCAAAAGTTGCTATTGTTTTGAGTTTCTCGGTATGTAAAAGTTCTTGCCTCAAAAGCTCATTTTCTTCAGTAATTTTCTCAAAAGGTTTTCCTAGAAGTATTGTATCGATTAAAGATTGAAGTTTATTTTTTAATGGAATGAATAGCAATGCTATTATTGAAGATGAAATTATGCTGATAAGAACTGAACTATACCCAAAAATACCCTGAAAAAACTTCTCAGCTAAAATAACTGTACTTAAATAAATTATTGTAAAGATGGTAATAAGAATAGAATATACTAGACTTCTGCGAATAACAATATTTACATCCATTAAATGATGTTTCGCTATTGCATAAGCAATTATAGCTAAAAATAATATAGCTGGTATAAAACCAATTGGATAGAACTCAACTCCATAATTCGGAAGGAAATCAAAAACAGCAAAACAAAATATTATATATGCCACTAAAATATATTTTGTTTGGTTTTTTTTCAAAGGATCCAAATGGAAAGTTTTAAAAGAACTAATAATTAAATAAAAAGATAGTAATAGCAAAATAATGAAAATTAATAAATAGATTGGATGATATGCCCCTGCTATTGGATAATAACCCCAAAAATATCTTCTAATTCCTTTTATTAACAAATTGGTCTTTAAGATAAAGAAACAAGCGATAAGCCCATATATTAGAGCAATCCGATTAAGTTTTTTATAAATGTTAAAAAAACAAGTTGTATAAAACAAAGTTGAAATCGAGATAAATGTAATACCACAATAAGCTATTCTAAATAATAAAGTTATCAACATTTCATTATTTAGATTATAAGCAAGAAAATAAATAAACATCCAGATAACACAACTCAAACAAATTGATAAAAAAGCAATAGTAAGTACTGATTTAGGGTTCCTCTTCAATACAAATATTCCAAAAAATAACATTAAAAATGAGCTAATTAGGAGAGGGACTGAAAAAGGATTCATGTCTCAAATCTTCTCAATACCAAACACGCATTATTTCCACCGAAAGCGCATGAATTATTCAAAGCAATATCAATCTTTTGTTTTCTTGCCTTGTTAGGTACACAATCAATATCGCACTCTGAATCAGGAGTCTCGTAATTTATAGTGGGAGGTAAAATTTGATCTTCT
>JBDRBU010000054.1:0-17086 GCA_043822305.1 Candidatus Firestoneibacteriota bacterium | reverse complement strand
AAATACAACATCCGACAACCAAGAAACACAACCAAAGAAAACTTATCCTACTGGTATTATTTTCAACGAAATCCTTCCTTCTCCGGAAGGACCTGATGCCGAAGAAGAATGGATTGTCCCCACAATCCAACCTTTTCTGTGTTCGTGACTACTCAATTATTTCCTAGGAATAAAGCAAGAAGAAGGAGTTTAGCGAGGGTCTGAAATAAAAAAGAATTCGAGTCCTATCTGGTGAGCTGAGTTGTATAATTGTTGCCCGAGAGTTTTTCTCGTGGTTTTTATTATTAATAAATTTAGCTTATTCTACCTTGACATTTATTGTTTTTTAAGTGATAGTAAAAGCGGATAGATAATTTATTATAATTTAATATAATTAGAATCAAATGAAAAATTCTCTAAAGCTTTACGTAATTTTAACCACACTTTTACTTGTTGGACTTTTTTCTGTTAATCAAAGTGTAAAAGCGGCTGTGGTAGACTATCAAACAATAACTCTGATTTCTGGATGGAATATAGTCTCCACTCCCAAAATTCTATCAAGCCACGAATTTTCAGTCGCACAAACATCAGATAATTTTGATATATATTTATTAGATCCAACTTCTCCTTCTGGATGGCAAACAATGCAGGGAATTGGGCAGACTGAATTTCAACCTCTTTTCGCATATTTTATAAATAATAAAACAGGACAAGATCAAACCTTAAGATTAAATTATAATTTTGACTTAACTCCTGCTCAAAGATTATTTCAAAGAACTCTTCATTCTGGTTGGAATGCTATTGGTATAGCTTCGCCAAGCTATGCTTTGCCTCAAAATTCAACCAATGCCGATATTAATAATCCAAGCAATATTTTGAGTTCTATAACCGGTTCAATTGGACAGGTAATTGATTTCACAAATGGTAATACAAGTTTAGACTCACCAGCCATAAGTAATAATTGGCTTTCTAAAATAGCGTCTGATGTTAATTCTTTAAATGATTTTAGGGAATTAAAAGGTTATGGAATTTTTGTGACAAGTACGACAGATAATTATATTGGCTCTCAAAATCTTTCTTTACCCATTCAATACACTTTAACTTATACTGCAGGAGCTAATGGTTCTATCACTGGAACTTCATCGCAAATAGTACCATCTGGTTTAAATGGAACAACTGTAACTGCCGTACCAGCTTCCGGTCACCATTTTGTAAATTGGAGCGATGAATTAACAGTCAATCCAAGAACTGACACCAATGTAACTGCAGATATTAATATCACTGCAAACTTTGGAGTTATTAGCCAAAGCTCTGGTATGACTATTACCTTAGACGGAGCAACTAATCCTTCAGCTAAGTCTTTTGTTAATGGAACATCTGGACAATTACTTTCCGCCTTTCGTTTTACTGCTGGTCCTGAAGAAAATTTAAGAGTCTCCAGATTGAAATTAAGCTTAGGCGGTACTGGTGCTGGTACAACAGATATAAATAACTTGGCTTTATATAGGTATGACGAAGCAACTGGAGTAGAAATTCTAATTGATTCAGCTACCAACTTTGTTGGTACTACAGCCACTTTTGGTGCAGATTCTATTGGACTTGATTCTGGAATATTTGATGTTGTTAAATCTAATCATGTTGTAATTCATGTCAGAGCTGATATTCCTAATTCTGCCAGTTATACAACTATTGGTATTTATGTGAATGAGGTTAAGGTTGACGGTATTTTATCTCAGGGTAATTTAGTTAGTGAAATTATAAATATTTCCGCGGTTGATACATTAGGTGAAGTAACAAACCACACTGCTAATGCTTCTGTTGGCACTATAGCAATGGCTACTAGTTCAAGTACTCCTACTACTCAAGCTGTTGCTCCTGGAACAACTGATTTCGAATTCTTAGCAGTTGATTTTACTGCTTCAAGAGAAGACATAATTCTTTCTTCTGTAGTTGTTAATCTCTATGATGCGGCAGACCAAAGTAATGTTGCTCAGGCAGCTGATTTTGTAAATGTTAAGCTTTGGGATGGAGCTACACAGTTGGGTTCAACTGTTTCTTCTCCAACCTCAACAGCTGCTTTTAGCATTAACTTAACTTTAGCTAAGGATGTTATTAAAACATTAAAAGTTACTTCTGATATTCCTTCAGACACAGTAAGTGCAAATAGATGGGATACTTATACTGCTTCAATAGCAATCGATGCAGACATATATGCTACTGGTGTTTCTTCTGGTGCAGTTGTCGCTGATCCTGGAGTTGACGCTCTTGGACAGAACATGACTGCTTTATTGCCAGGGACCTTAACCGTTTCATTTTTATCTCTTGATTCCACAACCCAAATTATTAATACTGCTAACGCTGAATTAGCTAAAGTAGTATTGACCGGTGGAGCTGATGAAGACATAAGAGTCAGTTCTATTAAGTTCACTACTGGTTCTGATACTGAATTAACTTATAGTGGAGCTACAGATTACTATATCGGTTCTTTAAAGCTTTACGATGGTGCCACTCAAGTTGGTACTGTTATATCTGCGTTTACCGATTCAGGTTCTATTACCACTGTTCAGTTTGCTGGTCTTTCAGTAATTATTCCTAAAGCAACCCAAAAAGTTTTAACTTTGAAGGGTAATATTTTAGTCGGAAGTAATGTAGGAATTGCTACTGGTATAGCTGATCTTACTGGAACCACAGATGTTATTGGAACAGGTTTATCTTCCTACATTACTATTTACGGTACTGGTACAGATACCGCTAACAGTGGTGTGATTACCTTGGTGAGTGCCGGCACTTTAGCCGTAGCTGTCGCTTCTGACACTCCAGTTGCTGCTAACGTAGCTGTCGGAGCCAGCGGAGTTGATGGTGTTGTATTTAATAAGATTAGATTCACTGCTACCAATGAAGCTATAAACTTAGAAGCCTTAAATATTTATTTACAGACAGACGGAATTAATAATGTTCCCGACATTGAAGCTATTCATTTATACAATGGCTCAACTGAAGTTAGTGCTCCTGGTTATTTAACAGGAGATAGTTCAGGTGCTGATGTAGCCCACACATTCTACATATCCGGTGTTCAAGTTCCTAAAGATGGCAGCGTAACATTAACTCTTAAGGTTGATCTAAACGGTATATCTGAAGGTGCAACCTCTAACCACACTCCAAGATTCTATCTTACCGATATTACTGGTGCAGCCAATTTATCTGCGGCTGGGATTAAAGCTGTCGGAGCATCTTCTGGCGCTACCGTAACATCAGTTGCTGGCTCTCCAAACCCAGAAACTGCTATAAACTTTAACGAGATGACTCTTGCTAAGACTAAGCCTACATTTGCTTTGTCTACTGGTACTCCTTCTGGAACTTTGGTTGCTGGAACAATGAGAGTTTTGGACTTCAATATCACTGCTGACGCTAAGGGAGATGTGATCTTCACAACTGGTGATTCAATCACCTTCACAGTTCTTGGTTCTCAAAATGACAATGATACCACTACCGACACAATAACCGTCTACAGAGCAGACACTGACGCTTTAGTCGGTATATCAAGCGGTGCTGAAGTATTGACTGTTGGTGCTACTTCTGCAGTTCAAATTACTGATACCATTCCTGCTGGAACAACCAGAAACTATTACGTAGAATGTACTTTAACTGACTTCGAGAATGATGGTGATTCATTTGCATTGAAGATCAATTCTACTCTCTGGAACGATGGCATAGTCAATGTAAGCAATGCTTTAACCAGCGGCTTACCGGTTAATGGATTGTATTTTGTTAATCCTTCATAATAGGTTAGTTTATTTATTCATAACCTGGAGATTGCCAACTAAATTTATTCGATATTTTTTTCGATGATGAAATTAAAAATAATAAAATTATCACTTCTTGTATTGGGATTTTGGTTATTACCAACTTTATCTTTAGCTAGTAATGCTTTTCCATCTTTTCCGATGGCTTTTTGGGGTACAGCAACAATAGATGGCCAACCACTATCGAGTGGAACAAAAATAGAAGCCTTTTGTGGTAGTTCATTAATTGGTGAAGTTACAATGTCAGAGAGTGGAATTTATGGATATGCTGATTCGATGAAGATAAAATTATTAATATTAAGTTGTGATGGCGACATTTTATTTAAATATCTTTTATCTGATGCCGCAAATTCATTAACTGGAGGAAACGAAATAAAATATACAGATGGTTTTCAAGCAGGCACAACAATAAATAAAGATATATACTTTATGACTGTTCAATCTTGTGACATAACAAATGGGACAGGAAGCCAAGTTTGGAATGGTAGCATTTGGGGAGATTGTACTTGGATGAGTTGTAATAGCGGATACCATCAGAGTGGGAATACTTGTGTCGCCGATTCAACTGGTGGTGGAGGAGGAGGTGGCGGTGGTGGAGGAGGAGCTCCATCTATAACACCACTAGTTACGTCAATAATAACTAAAACAGGCGATGCTAATGGCGATAGTAAGGTTGATAAATATGATTTTTCTTTGATAATGGCTAATTGGGGTAAGACAGGAATAAATGTTTGCGATTTTAATGGCGATGGAAAAGTTGATAAATATGATTTCTCTTTATTAATGTCAAAATGGGGATTATAAAAAATATAAATATAAATATGAAAAATATTAAAACAAAAATTATATTATCAGCAATTATTTTTTTATCGGTTATTAGTTTTGTCGGTACAGCAAACGCTATAGGGTCTTCTTTATATGTTTCCCCGGCAAGTTTAATCAAAACAGTTGGGAACACTTTTAGTATATCTGTAGGATTTAATGCATCGGGAAACAAGATTTGTGCAGTTGAGGGGACATTAGTTTTTAATAATTTATCTTGCCAAAGTATAACCGTGGCAAGTGACGTTATGGCACAATCTTCGCCGACCTGTTCGAATCCCTATTTCTTAATTGGCATACCAAATTGCACTATATCAGATAAGACATTACTAACATTATCAGTTAAGGCAGGAAGTGCTGGTACAGCCTCTATTAGTGCTACAGGAGTTGATATAATAGGCGAGGGAGCATCAGTCGGCTCAGCTTCAATAAGCGGAAATTATACGATTAATGCTGTTTCGATACCTACACCGACACCAGTTTCTACACCAACACCAACTCCAACACCAACTCCAACACCTGAAACAACCCAACAAATAACACAGCCAGAAGTTCAGCAAATTGAAACTCCAGCTCAAGAGATAGTTGATGTTAATAACGAACCATCAGCAGAAGATCAGCAAGCTTCTCTTGCTAATACTGAGACGGCCAGCTTCTTATTATTTGCTTCTGGTTACTTTTGGCCAATATTGATCTTTATTATTGGTATTGGATATGTTGTTTATTATTTTATAAAGAAAAAAAGGAAATAGACTTAACTAAGTAGAATATAAAAGCAGCGTGTATTATTGCACGCTGTTTTTAGTTTTTAATTTATAAAACAGGTTCTAACATCGTCCAGCCAGGGGAAATACCTATCTTGCCTGAGAATCTATCTCGGGTTTTTGGTATAATAAAGCTATGAAAAAGGAAAATGAGAAAAAAAGAACCTTTCTTACAGAGAATATATTCGTTCTATGGACTATGGCAAGCAGATATTTTGAAACTATCGAAAATCTTTATAAAGAAAATAAGCCTGAAAGAGACTTATATGCTTTTTGTCTCTTAGCAACTACCTCCTTAGAATTATTTTTAAAGGTCATTATAGCAGCTGATTTTGTAGAGACTACGGATATTGACACAGAAGAAGATATTGAAGCGATGACTATAAAAAAATTAAAATTCTTTGGTCACAGTATTAGCAGGCTGATAGAAGAAAATGGAATAAAAGACTATTTTGGAATTAAAGAAATTAAAGAAGTAAATAATGGCACTCTTCATGACTACAGATTGATTTTTAATGAGGAAAAAGTTTGTTGTTTTAAAGATAGCGAATCTGTTAGGTTTGGATTAATAGCTAGAAAAAAAGATATGGCTCTTTTCGTGCACATACACTATACGGATGAAATAATTGATTTTTTAAAAAAAGCAAAAGACATTTCTTATAAGAAGCTTAACGAAAAAATAAATTCTCTCCAAGGGAGTAATAAAGTAAAAAGTAGAATATAAACAATGACTTTAATCCTTACAGCTATATGTAAAAATGGAATGTGTGTTTGTGCTGATAAGAGATACAAAATTATCAGTAGTAGTGGTTCAGTTAAGTTTGAGGATACTCATAATAAAATATATAAATTTCAACAAATCCCTTACATGATACTTAATCATGGGATTAACAGAATTGATAATAAAGACTGGAGAGTTTATTGCTCGGAGTATGAGGCTTTAGACAGGTGGAAAGGAAAAAGCCAGTTTCAAATAGTCGATGACTTTAAAGATTTTATAGAAAATAGTATAGAAAAAGAACTCAATCGCTATAAAGATGGAAAGAAACATGCAATTGGATTTATTTTAGGAGGAAAAGCGTCTTTGGAGAATAAGTATAAAGTTAATGAGTTACATTGGTTGTTAGAATCGAACGAAATTAAGTTTACACTCAAAAGACATCAATTCTTCGTGATAACTGGAGATGGTAAGGTTTGTTTAGATACATATTTGAATAACCACCTTGAGCTTCTTACGGGTACATATTGGAAAGGGTTCAGGTTGAATCAGGCAGAGAATGAGCTTATTAGGCTATTTAACTTAGCGGTAAATGAAAAGGCAACACTTGGTCACGATGATTTTTCTGATAGTTATGATATTGAGTGGATTACTTAAAACTCTTTTTTTTAATCTTGTTCCTTCTATCGATTTTATAAAGCAATCTAAAAAAATTAACTAAATTATTTCCTTTTTCATAAGCTTCTCTGTCAGAAATTTCCTCCCCGGCCTCTTTTTTATAAATTTTCTTAAATTCGTCTAATGCTTTTTCTGAAATCATATTTTTATAATCCATTAAAAAAAATCGACTTCTCTGACGCTATGGGACGATGTTAGAACTTGCTTGTTCGGCTTGGAACCAATATTTTAAGGGGAGATTTAGACTGTTTTGTACTTCCCCACTGACGCGTCTCGGTCTAACTATTAAGAGTCATTATTTTTTTAACCATCTCTAACAAAATATCTATTTCGCTATTCATTCTCATTGATTCTTTGGCATCTTGATTGCGAAGATTGTCTTTTATAAAATCATATCTAACGTCAATTAAATCTTGAACGATTATTTCTTGCCCATTAACTGTCTCTATTTTATATTCGATAAAACCCGTATCTTTCTTTATTTTAATATCTTTTATATCTATATCTTTTAATGCTTGGATTGGAAGCTCTTCGGCTAATTTTTCAAGATTATGGTGCTTGATACCCTTAAGTAAATCTCTCTTATTTGTAGCGCTCCGATTTAAAATTATTCTAGATTTTAAAATTAATTCGAAGTTAAAAGAAAATAAAATATATATAGATCGAGAAAAGGCCGCATCTGTTCCACCCTTATGTATCCTACTCAGACATTCTCTCAAAAAATAAAGCCCTGTATTCGCGCGACTAATTGCACGACTTACGAGAATATTTTTTTCTTTCATATGTTTATTATACCAAAAACCCGAGAAAAACTCTCGGGTAAACGAGTTCCTATTATTGAATATATTTAGAAATATTAATTGAAATGAAGTTAAAGTAAAACTCAAAATATTAAAACGAGGTCTATTATAATTAAAACTTGAGGAATTACTATTCTATCGTTTTGACTCGTTTTTAACAAAATAATAAAATGAAGTCGAACAGGGTCAATAGCCTTTTTCTTTCCAAACCCATATTTTCGGCTTATCTTGGTTCAAACAGGAATTTGTAGGAGGTCCTAATTAGGACCAAGAGATCAAAAAAAAGTCGAGATCTCTGTTATTAAATAGAGTTTCCTAAAATAAACTCTATATAAATGACAAAGTAAATAATATGGCAGAAAATTTTAAGAGCCCGCAGGAGAATGATCTGTTAGATAACGACAGAAAAATAATTCTACGGAAACTCTTGATTATTCTCAATAAGATAATTGAGAATAAAAAGAAGGCCTTAGATATTATCTAAGGCACGGAAGACAGGGCTATTACCCTGTTTTTATTATACCAATAACTAATAAAAAAGTTATCCACAGTTAATAGATTTATTATACCTTATCCCTACCATACCACTATTCACTATATCTTAAATAAAAATTGGCCAGTTATAGGCTTTTTTAATTTAGTCAAACTAACTTATAATAAAATTAGTAATAATAAAAATAGACTTAATTATATAAAATTGACTAAAAAAATTCTTTTAATTTGTTTTGTGCTTCTTACGATAGGAGGCATTCTTATTTTTGGCTACTCCTATAACCAAAAGGAAAAAGAAAGAATTCAAGTGCAGAATGTGCAAAGAACTTTAGAGGAGTTAACTAAGGCAGCGAATATGATAGATTCGATAAAAGAAGAAGCGCCAAAAGAGTTAAAAGAAGTCCATGATTTCTTTGTAAAACAAAACCAGGAAGGTAAATTCAAACTTTATCAAATCTCTCAAGAGTTGGAAGGAAAAACTATTATGTACCATGGAGTTAAAACCAAAGGTATTTATGTCGATCCTTCAGTAAATTTAAAAACGGAATTATGGATACCTATCTTTTATCACGAGGTTGCACATAATTACTGGCATTCCCAAAATCCTGTCCAAACATTTGAAGAATTTCAGGCACAACTTTTTGATTCGGAAAACTATGCTTATATGATAGAAGCCCAAGCATGGAATTTAGTAATGAAATATTACCCAATAGAAGAAGGCTTACTTAAGACTGAGATTGAGCAGAGATTATTTAGGATATACACTCAGGACACCGAAGTTTATAATGCGATGATGAAGGACAGCCCGGGAGCAAGTGAACTATGGAATAAAATTATTGAAGAGGATATTAAATACCAAAAAGAATATCAAGGATTGTTGTTTGGAGAATAAAAATTGGCCAGTTATAGGCTTATTTGTTTTGCTTCTGCTAATAAAAATAAATTTTAATTTATAATCACTTGTTCGCTTGCACCTTCTTTGGTCTTATTAAAATCATCTTGAGTGTCTTTGGAAAGTAAACTGGAGTAGACAAATTTATGTGCAAAAAACATAACATGTCTATTAAAAAAATTCACGGTATTCCTATCAATCTTTAATTTTTCTGCACCATCCTTGCCATTTTTTAATAGGAGGCATTTATAAGGAGAAAGAGGCACCGCTATATGCCCATTTATAAACCCTACTCCATAAAATGGTGGAAGATTTTCTGGACGTATTAGGGATACAGGATTATCCGAAGTTATGAAGACCCTGCCACTATCTGACTCCAAAAGATGCCATTCCTTATTAAAAATAATTGGGCTTAATTTTAAAGAGAGCAAAAGTGACTGTTTTAGAAAAAAATCATTACTACTCTTGTCATATCCTATTTTAAAATGCTTATCAAAATCCAGAATACTCTGTCGCAAGTCTTCAATTTCTTTGTCACTTTCAATTTTAATTTGAGCATCTTTAATATCCTGCTTAAAAACTTTTTCGTCTTCTGCTTTTATTTTTAGATTAATTTTAATTCCTGCCGAATAAAGATTTTTTTGTTGCTCTCGAAAGGATAAATTTCGTGTATGTAAAAAAGCAATAAAATTTGCTAGAACAATCTGTTCCTGATTTGATAATGATGAGATACTAAAAGAATCTTGACTAATAATTCGGTTTATTATTGGTGCTGATGAACTTTCAATCCAAGCGAACATTTTTTCGATCTCGTCATTCTTTTTACCAGTATTCTTATCTTTAAAAATATAGAGATCGTTTTTGGCTGCCACCGTACTAATCTTTGTTTCGAAAGGATCATACTTGCGCCTGTATGCATAAACATGTTTTGGCTTACTATGTATTGCAAAATTCCTTAAATAAAATTGGGGAACATAATGACATCTCATAATTAAAATTATCTCTTTTGCTTTTTTATTTTGCCCTTCCCTTTATCTCTTGTATCTATTTCCGCCAATAAATCAAAAAATCCGACAAGATTATTAGCGGCCTCCGTGGCTTCAGCGAACGAAAGCTTTTTACCATATTCTTCTTTAAGTATCCGCTGAAGATTTAAAATTCTGTTTTTTGGAACTTGAACCATAATATAGGACGAAACCGAGTTCGCCTTGTTTTCAAATTCTTATATTTTTTTTATAGATTTTCTTAAATTCTTTAATTGATTCTTTTGATAGCGACATATTAATTTTTTATTTTATTAAAACTCTTAAGAGTATTACAGCTTTCATATTTTTAATCCTTTTAGCTTCTTGTGAAACTCTGGCTAAGATTATAGCTTTCATAATTAGTTTTTATTATATATTGTCATCAGCTCGTCCCTTATTTCTTGAAAGTTAATGGAATTACTAAGTTTTACTTTTAGGCCACTTTCTAATACAAATAAAAAGTCCTCTTTCGAATAGATCGGCTCATTTTTGGCTAGCGATTGCTCGATTGATTCACTTTTTGATACAAGACAAATTAATTGATAGTCTTTATCAATCGTTCTTGTATTATTGTCTGTATGTGCGTGAGTTAGGTGTTGATTTGCAGTAAGTAATATTAAGTTTTCTAAATAAAAAGCGATTTCTGGATAATCAGAGGCCATAAAAATATGATGCACCTGATTAGCTTTGTCGTTAGCAAATTCATCATGAACTTCACTATTAGAATGATATAAACTCCTAATTATATTCTTAGCTTTTTGTATAGAATAATTAGTGTAAGCAAACACTTGATTTTGAGCTCTTGCTTCGTATTGATCCCTTGTTTCATTTTTTACTTTTGCTATATCACGCCAATTTCTGCGATTATACATTAAGCTAGAATAATCAATAGGAAATCTAGAAAAAAATCCTCTCTCGGTCCCGTGTAGTTCACCAATATAAGCTAATGGATTTAAGACTTTCGTAAAAATTCTACGAATTTCCACTCTGCCTTTTATAGAAGTGTTTTCTAAAATAAAATCTTCATAATTTTTCTTCAACTCGTTAAAGTGTTGCTTATCATTGTTTTTAAAAAAATCTTCGAAATATTTCCAAATATCACTATCTCTTAATACTTTCTCAAGATATAACAATAAAAACTCTAATGCGTTTCTTTCTTTGATAGATATATATTTTAAAAGATTTTTATTTTTAACCTTAAAATAATTTTTATTTCCTCTTTTCTCACAAAATAAAACATTAGAATAGGCTAACGCCTTTAACGGTTGTTGAAAAAATTTGTCGTATTCGCTTTTAGCACTTCTATCTAAAACATCGGGCTTATTGAAAATAGCTTTTACGTTATCGTTAGAATATTGATAACTCCAAATATCTTTAGTTGTAAATTCTCTATTTTCGTTTTCAATAGATTCAATATAGTTCGTTATACAATCAGCAATAATACAAAGAACATCAGGCGTCACCTTTTGATCCATAAATCTGGCATCTTTCGTTTGTCTAATGTCTAAATTAACTTTTTCTAAATATTCTTTAATTTTTTCATTATTCATAAAAGATTATTAATTGGTTTTAGAATAGATGTAGGTACAGGAGAACCAGAAAAAGGATAGCTACCTCCATCGGACCTCTGAAAAGTAGGTTGATAATTAGTTAAAATTATTTTTGTTTCTAAATATCCGATTGGATACCATATATCTATCCTATCCCTAATAAATAAACTAAAAATAACAATGTCATATTTATTAAGAATGTTGAATTGTCCCTCGTTTATTAGGCGTCTGCCATAAAGTTCATCGTCTTTGATAGATCTCGTTAGTATTTTTTGTGCATAATTATATGGCACCGTTTCGCATTTTACATCTACTCTAAATTTTTTAATTATTAAATCGAAATTGTCAATTGTAAGATAATTATCTCTTATGTTTTTTTTCCAATCGATGCCAAATAAAATGCAACAAGCGAATTCTCCTAAAAATCCTATTTCATCTCTTTCATTTTTACTAAGATGGTTTACTTCAAAATGATGCTTAATAAATGAGTCTCTTTTTTTAGTCTCAATTTTAGCTTGTTGGCGCATTTCTTCTGTTATTATGATTCCTATCATAATCATCTTTTTAAAACACCGAAAAAATAAACGGAATTTTTATCAATATTTAAAGATCTTGTGCCTAAATTTCTCGAAAGCAAATAAAAGTCCTTGAATTCTTTACTATTATAATATTCTAAATCTTCTTTTGATATTAATTCATCTACTTTGGGAGTTAAAATTGCGACCGAACCATCTGTTATAGATTTTTTTGCTAAAAAACAAGCCCTTGGATTATATGTTAAATTAGGCACTAAAACTACATTTTCTTTGTTTATGAATTTAGAAACTTGTAAATTTTCTAGACTATCTATATATGTATCGTAATTTTTAATATCCAAAATATGATTATTGGCAATATTCCTTGATTTTAAAACTCTAATTTTACCTTTATTTTTTGTATGCTTCTTCGTGATTTTTCTGTCTCTAAAAACATTGAATAAGCCGAACTTTAATTTTCTACAAATGTCATCAAAAAAATTATTCCTATAAATTAGCCAAACTGGAAAGTTGTTAGAAAATATATATTTTTGTTCTTTAAAATATATACTATTAGTAATATAAGATTCGATTTTGATTATATTATCTACTTTAACTCTTTTCGTATTTAAGATAATAGATATGGTTTCTATTTTTACCTCTTTGAAACCTTTTTCCCCATAGTCTATTAATGTCTTGAATGCGTAATCGGATAAAAGTTTTCTAGTATCATCAAATTCTGGCGCAGATAAAATACTTTTAGGTAATATTAATGCGACCCAATCCCCATTTTTAATGGCCTTTTCCAAGAAAAAAGAACAGATGTTGTTCGTCTTTTTGTTAAATTTATCTAATTTATATTTCTCTAATAGTTTTGGATTATTCTTAACTTTTCCGAAAGGCGGATTCCCAATAATTAAATCGTATCTGCTATTAAAGTTTGTCATTAAAAAATCGGAATTTATAAAATTTATCTTGAAGTTTTTAGGAACTCTTATTTTCTTAATTAGTATTTTCAGAACATCGAGAGCACTTTTATCTAAGTCAATTACATCTATATCTACTTCTTCGACATGCTCGTATTTTTTGATTATAAGCGGCAAAAAATTACCTACCCCCACGGATGGTTCTAAAATTCTTATATATTTTTTTTCTTTAAAGTCAGGCAATTCTTTGAGTAGAGAAAAACAAATATTTTGCTTTGTATAAAAAGCAGAATTACTTATCCTTTGGGAATTAGCCAACTCCGATATTTTAAACAAGTCTGGCAAAAAGTAATTATCTAAATTGATTTTTATATAATCTTTTAGTTTACTAGCATCTTTTAGATTATTTTTTTCTATTATTTCTTTAGTTTTTTTAGCGTCTAAAAAATTTTTATTTGTTATTTTTTTAATTTTTTTTGCGATTTGAGTAAAAATAACAGTTGGGACTGCTTCTCCTATTGATTGACGTATATTCAACTCGTTTACGGATAACAATTTTCTTTTTTCATTTAAGTTTAAAGAATTTATGGTATCAAGATCTAAATCAACCCATTTAAAATTATCTGGTATTGTCATTAATTTCATTAATTCTCTAATACTAAAAACCCTATTGTCGCTAGGATGTATTGTCGATTGACTAGCCAAAACATCATTCCTCGTATGTATACAAGGCCCTATCTTGTTCCAAAAGCACCTCGTATACTTATCTCCATTTTTATTTTTATTATTAATTTTCTCTCCGTTTACTATTCGATGAGGCCTTTTATTTGGATCTTTATTACCGAAAGCAGACTCTCCCTCTTTCAAGTCTTTTATCCAATCCATCATATATTTCTTATATGGCCTAAAACTATGATAAAAATCATTCTTACTAATCTCGCCCATTATTTCAAGTCGTGGCAATTCTCCAATTGTTTCTTTTAAGATTTTTCCACTCTTTTTTTCAGGAAAAACATCGTAAGGATTCACCTCCTTGATGTCTTTTCTTGCACCTATAACTAATGTTCTGGTTCTACTGGAATTATTCCCATAATCTCTAAAATTTATAACCTTATACAAAATATTATAATTACCGGCCAAATTTCTTTCTATAACTTCTTTTATTGGTTTATCTTTGTTATCAATATCGATACAAATTGTATTTAAAAAAGATTTTACATTTTCAAAAACAAAAAATTTGGGATTAACTTCTTTAGTTAACTTTATGGATTCTACTATTAAAGAGTTTCTATCTTTTTCATTTTTCTTTTTATGATTAGCGATAGATATTCCTTGACAAGGGGGAGTAGCTACAAGAACATCCACCTCACTTAATCTCTCTTTGTTTTTCCACTTTTTGATTTCTAAAAAAATAGCTTTTTTTATATAATCTTCTTTTATGTCTCCACCTATATAACCAGATTTATATTTGCAAATCTTATTATATTTTTGTATGTTAAGTCTTTTTTCTATAATTTCATTTGTAGCTATACAATCAAAACCCTCTTGGTTAAAACCAAAACATCCAATACCGCCCCCGCTGAATAAACTGATATAAGTTAAACGATTATTTTCCATTCTATTTAATTTTTACCTTGTTAAGAAATTTATTAGATTCTTCTTTATTCATTCTAATCTTTTTCCATTAGTCTTATAAAAATCATTTTCTTCATGTAACTCTATTATACTTACAATTAGTCGCAAGCCCAAATTATATAGCTAAAAATGCTTCATTTATAAGCATCTTTTTTATCTATTTTGAAGGTGTCTCATTGTATCTCATTATCCCACTCACTGTTTATTTACGTCACCGTTAGAGTCATTGTTGTTTTCAGAACCATTGGGTTTTTCACCATCAAGTAATTTAGACATAAGTGGAGTTGAATTAAAATTATCTAAAATAGAAAAAATCTTTTGAGAACAAAAATCATCTTGCTCTTGCCCTTGAAGTTGTTCTGCTTTCTTTATATCTTCGTCTGAAATCCAAATCCCACCCAAATTTGGCATTTCCTCCTTAAGGAAACGTAAATAATAAATCTGAGAACAAAAATACCTACTCGCAGCTGATATACGATTATTTTTTATCTCTTCTCTACAATAAGCACATATCATATTCTTTGATTATTACTTTTTATGATTGGATTAAGAGTTTCTGAACACTTTTACGCGTATGCGCGTGAGGATTAAGAAAACCATCCTCTTCTAATAATTATTACGTTTTATGGCTGGATTAGGGGTTTCCCTACGCTTTTACGCGCGCGCACGCGAGGATTTTAAGAAATCCATTCTCTTTTTGATATCAGCTTCCCTTCTTTACAACGAGGACAATTCACAATCATAAGATCATCTTCATATGGTTGTACAATTGTGTATTGCCACACTTTGGACACTTTACTGGCCCTTCTCCCCTCACAGGACGCGTTTAGAACTATTAATTGGAATATGATTAAAGAAGAAATGAAATCATTGAACTTTGCCTTTTAATCAAAAAACTACCCAAATGGTGGCTTTTTAACTTCTTCAAACAAATAACTTAGTTATTGGCTTAAATAAAAAAGGGTAAAGAATTAAGGATAAATCTTTATGTTGGTTTTTTGGTCAAGTAGATAAATACTCTTGAAGCCCGTCTTTTTAAAGTAATCTGATTTGCTCTTTTTAAACTCATCAAATAATTCCTCGTTCCAAGGAGAAACAATAGAATTATAACAAAATATCAAAAGATTAATGTCTTTTAACGCTATTGGCGTTGATTTCCGTCCGTAATGGTCAAGCTTATTTTCAATGGGTTTGATAATGAAGAGATCAAAACTTTCTTCTATGTTACAACTACTACCCCACGACTTAACTCTTATCGGACCGAACTTCACCCATTCTCCCTCGGTATTACCGATTTTCACCACTTCCTCTCTATCAAGCCGTCCGACCACTGCTTCTACTTCAGCGGGTGCGGTCGTCACTTGAAACTCCTGATTCTCGTAGATTATATCTGCTGGTTCTTCTGGATAAGGCATAAATAATGACTCTGTTGGATTAACGCCTGTGTTTATTAAAAAGCAACGGACAGCCCATTTTTCAATTAATTTCTTTTTATCTATTTTATTCTCTCCCATATCTTAATTTTTTATTTTATAGATTTATAATATCAAAAACCCAAGAAAAACTCTCGGGTAAAAAATTTAATAAAAAATATCTTTTTTTGAGAGATATTTTTGTTGTCTATGGAAGAAAATTTTTAAAGAATCCTTTTGATTTTGTTTCTTCTTTTGTATTCTCGTATTCAATATCTTTAAACTTTCCATCACTTTCATAAATTTGGTAAGTAGCCAACGCGATATCTTCAATATGTTTTCCTAAATATTTTTGATCTCCCCATTCAATTTTGTTTAGCCAGTTGACTATAAATTCGCTTGGATTTGGCGAAACTTGCTGTTCCATAGTGTCGAACAACTCAAAGATAATATTTTGTATGTGTTCTACTAAAGAACCCGTATACCAGGCGGGTGGCATATATGAACCATACATCGCTTTATGGATTTTCATTGAGCTAATGAGTTCTGGAATAAAATCAAAAAATTCATTTGTTGACTCCCCACATTTAGGACATTTAAAATCTTTTTTGAAAGGAATAAATAATGCAGAACATTTTTGACATTTATTATCCTCATGATGTATGTGTATTGTCATAGATTTTTTTGGTTTAAAAGTTCACACCTAAATATTTCTCCATACTCTTCTCCACCACAATCATTTAATATTGCTTTTTCTACTGCACTCCAATTTGCAGTTTCAAATACGTTTTGATTAAAAAATTCTTTTAAGTCTTGAACAAAGAATTTTGAAAATTCTGTAAATTCCTTTATAACCTGGCCTCTATACAAACTCCTCTTTAATCTTACATTCTGATGAAAAACCATCCAGGGATTAGCATTTATCCACCCAACTTTCATTTTTGGATAAAGAGTCATTTTTTGAAATTCTAAATAATCATTTTTAAAATAGGTAAACATCACTTGATCGATTAAAATTGTACAACCTAAAGCAGATAAGAAATGAATTAAATTTTCTTGATCAATGCCTGATAAT
>JBDRBU010000053.1:0-8898 GCA_043822305.1 Candidatus Firestoneibacteriota bacterium | reverse complement strand
TTTTAACATCGCTTTGGGATCATATTGTGGATTGCCAATTTTATTATTATTTAAAACAATCCCTATTTCATTAAAATTTAATGCTTCTACAAAAGCATCATATTCTCTCACTGGATCATCTTCACTCACATAGTCTTCCATGCTTGGTGGGAAAAGTTCTATTTCTTCTCTAACACCACATCTATATGCCATTACATTAATCTCCTTTTTTTACTTTAGTTTATACTATCTGCTATTATATCCCAATATGATGTTACTTTTCTATAAAAAAATTTCATTGCGACACAGCCTGAATGCCGATTCTTCCTTTTATAACAGATACTGAAAATAATCTTAAAAATTTATTTTCTCATTTAGCAAAAATTAAAGTTAAATATATCTGGTGGGGAGCACTTACATTAAGAGATAGCCAGAAGCGTGTTTATTATGATTTACTGAATAAATATTTCCCAAATTATGTTGAAAAGTATAATAAAATATATAATTCGCATGTATCTCCTGATAAAAAGTATCAAGATACAGCTGATTATAGGATAAAGAAACTGGCTAATATTTATGAATTAGATATTAATGGTCCAAAGATCAGAGCAAAAGAAATTGTTAATACAGCGATAAAACAATTGAAATTAAATTTACAATGAATTATTCAATATGGTGCTTTGAATGAGAGTGGAGATGGGTGTGAATTTTGTCTTCGTGTTTATGGCTATGGGTATGAATAAGATTGTGAATTTGTAAAAATTCTGTATCTTTTAATATTTCATCCGGGCTACCATATCTGGCTATTTGCTTATTTTTGTTAAACACATAAATCAAATCGGATATTTCCTCTACAAGATGCAGGTCATGTGTTGCGGTAATAATTGTTTTACCTTCATTATTTGACTGGATAATAATATCAATAATTTGTCTACTTGTTAAAGGATCAAGTCCGGCGGTTGGCTCATCCAAGAGCAATACTTCCGGAGAAGATATTAAAACCCCGGCAATGGATACCTTGCGTTTTTCTCCGATACTTAACTGATGAGGCGACCTTTCAAGTAAATTTTGTAGATGCAAGAGGTCAACTACCCAGTCAAAATTTTTTTCAATTTGTTTTCTATCAAATCCAAGATGCAAGGGACCAAAAAGTATATCTTCTTTTACTGTCGGGCAGAACAACTGAACATCAGGGTTCTGAAAAACCAATCCTACTTTACTTCTAAAAAAACACCTGAACTCCCTATCGCTGAAGATATCTTCCCTTAATTCCTGACCAAAAGCTTTTATACTGCCTTTTTCGGGGAAAACCAGCCCATCAAGGATGTGTAAAAGAGTGGATTTTCCTGAACCATTGGCTCCGATAATTGTTATCATCTGACTAGCGGTAATGTTTAGACTAACATTACATAGCGCGGGAAATTTTTTTAAGTATGAAAAATGGACATCTTTTAGTTCAAATAAAATCTTATTCATTGACTTTCCTTGTAAATATTCAGTGAACCCCGTTCCCCTAATATTTTTCATTAACAGAACTGCATTTTTGTAGTTGCCTGATTCATCAGGCTAATGCTCAATAAATTGAGCAACTACAATAGATTTCATGATACACACGGTGTTCAGTGAGATTTTACCTTTCCTTCTAATTTCCTATTCAGTAATTTATCAATAATGTAAAGATGCAAAGAGATGCCACAAGAATAAACCACAGAAAGTCCCTCGTTGCGATTTTAAAATCATCAAGTACCTTTGCTTCGCCACTGTAACCCCTTGAAAGCATTGCATTATATATCTCGCTACTGAGTCCATATGATCTTTGCCACAAACATCCGATATTCCAGGCAACAATCTTTTGCCCTTTTTTATAATGCACGGCACTTCCTGTACGACTTTTAATAGATAAATAGGTGTTCTCTATTATTTCAACAAATAAGTAGATATAGCGATAACACATCCCCAGCGTCATAACAAAAACATCGGGAATCTTAAATATCCGTAGTACTCGCAGAAGTACAGTGTGTCGTGTAGTTAAACTTAAAATAACTACATATGAGACGCTAACAAGAACACGCAAGACAAATAATATTACTGATTGCAAACCTTCCCGAGTAATGATTAATTGAAAATATAATAGATTTAATGTTGCTATTGCTTCTCCAGGTGAGAAAATATTAAAAAGTGCCGGGATGGCAATGAACAACGAAAAAATTGGTATAAATATCCATGTCCGTTTTAGAAAATACCCCAAATCAATTTTTGATAAAATAGCCAGTATGAGACATATAAGATAAAGAAAAATTAAAAGTTCGACTCTTTTTAGAAAAAGAATGGTAATAAAAAGCATGGCGAAGGAGATTGCTTTCAAACGAGGGTCAAGGGACTGTCCAAATCCTTTTTTCAACGAATGCTCCTCTGCAAATACTGAATCTTTCAAAAATGATAGAGCGCTCATAAGAGAGCGCTCTATGAAATTATTGTTTTTCATTTTTCCTAGTTAAAAATTTTCCTAATAAAAATGTTAGGCCGACACAAACAAGTATGCCTATAATCGCGGATGATATATACGCGATGCTTAAACTTGTCAGAGATTTTTCTTCCCAACCCTTAAAGGCATAATCAGGTATAGGAGCACTCCACAATGATGACAATTTTTCAAGCCCTTGCGGAATATATCCTACCATTTCTTTTACTTTATCAATACCCCATTCACCCCAAGCATCCCCGGCCTTAAAATGTTCTGGTAATAATAATCCTATGGGAGAAAGCACGATAAGTATAGCTATTCCAATCCATAATTTCGTCGTTATCTTCATAAACTTTCCTCCTCTCTATTTGGTAGCGTCCCGTTTTATACGGGACGATTTTATCTTCTTTTATAGAAGAGACGGATCCTTTTTTTGTAAATACTTCACCACTAATACTGTGACTACTACTTCAACCCAACCAAAAATTAATAGATGCTCGAGGCACATTATCGGAATGGCCACATTTAGTCCGTAAGGGCAGTAAAGCGCCTGCCCAGTTAGAGTATGATGTAGCATAGGTTGCAAGCCAAATTCTATAGCAGCAAAAAGTGCGGAGACATTAAGAGAAAGATAAGATGCTATCCCTGCGGCAATAACTCGCCTCATAGATGTTATGGATGTTTTACCACTTATTGCTTTATAAACATAATAAGATACAAAAGGCATAACAAACGCCATGTTAAAACAATTTGCACCTATGGCTGTGATTCCACCATCACCAAATAAAAGAGCCTGAATAACCAATGCTACGGTTATAGCGATACAAGCCGCCCAGGGACCTAATAGGATCGCAACTAACGCACCACCTACGGCATGTCCTGTGGTTCCACCAGGTATAGGCACATTAAACATCATAATCACAAAACTAAAGGCCGCACCCATGGCCAACAAAGGAACCTGCGTTGTTTTAAGTGTCTTTTTAACAATCCTTGCGGCCACAATCCAGACAGGCAACATCACGGCATAAAGAACGCCGCATGTTGTTGGCCCTAAATATCCATCAGGTATATGCATATTATTATCCTCCTTTGGGGTCAGACCTTGAATATTGAATTCAGGATATGCCCCTGTTTGTTCTCAAAATTCTGTGTGAAAACCAAAAGAAATTTTTTCATCTGCTTTTCTAAAGCCATTTCCATAAGCACAATCTACAAAAATGGTCTCTACAATTTTATATCTTATCCCCAATAGCCAGTTTTGAACCCCAATTTGTTCACCAATAATTTCACCAACTAAATCAATTTTCTCAATCGGGCATTCAAAAGCAGAACTGTAAATTATTTCTCCTCTTACACTTTCATCACCTGTTGCTTTGTAGCCAAAATTAAAATGCAAGGTAACCGGCGAAATTTCTGTTGAAACAATGCTGTTTATAAAATATTCTTTAGAACCAAGTTCATTGCTAATACTAAAAGCAAGAATGTCTTTTATCAAAAGAAATTTTAATCCTAAAGACGCCTTTCCTAATTGTTCTGCATACTTTGGTTCTACCTGTATTGGGAAAGATATCCCAATATCCATTTTTTCCGTGAGACCGTGTTTCAATGATAAACCACAGGAGTGATTTCTATCGGTGTCCTCACTTTTGCAATTATCATAACCAATTTCTAATTCATATTTGCCAATTTCAACAGTTCCGATATCATCCGTAGTTAAAGGATGAGCAGCAAACGAAACTGGAGATATGAAAATCATATACACAAATATTAGCACAATTAACTTTCTTAACATATTTTGTTCCTCCTTTGTTTTTAGTTTACACTTCTTGCTTTTCTTCTTTCAAATATGTTATAATCTTACTGGCGGGAGTTAGTTCTTACTTTGAAACTTGTCCAGTTTCGTTATTCTAATAAAGGGGAATTATACTTCCGCCAATTTTTCCGGGTGGTGAGTGTTCAACATTAACCATTTTTATCACCTCCTTACTGTGTTACTTTTATAAAAATAATAACACAAAACAAGAACGATGTCAAGAAAAAAATTAAAAATAAAAAATGTTGACCTAAATATAAATATATGGTATAAGAAGTAAATGAAATTAGGTATTATTGGACTTCCAAATGTTGGGAAGTCAACTTTGTTTAATTCGCTAACCCGTTTAAATGCGGAGGTAGCCAATTTCCCTTTTACGACTATAAATCCTAATGTTGGGATTGTTACTGTCTTTGATGAGAGACTTGAAAGATTAGGTAAAATTATTCCTCATGAGAAGTTAACTTACACAACCGTAGAGTTTGTTGATATAGCCGGACTTGTTAAAGGCGCAAGTAAGGGAGAGGGTTTAGGAAATAAGTTTTTATCACACATTAAAGAAGTAGACGGGATTGTTCATGTTGTCCGATGTTTTGAGAATAAAGATATTGTTCATGTTTCAGGTAATATTGCTCCAATTAATGACCTGGAAGTGATTAATACAGAATTAGCTTTAGCCGATTTAGAATATCTTGAGAAGTCTTTGATTAAAGTAGAAAAATTAGTAAAAGGTGGGGATAAAAAAGCTGTTAGTGAGATTGATGTCTTAGAAAAGATAAGAGAGAATTTGAATAAAGGAATTCCAATTAGAAATCTTATATTTTCTAAAGAGGAGCAAGAAATATTAAAGGAGTATTTTTTTCTTACGATTAAACCGATGATTTATGTGGCGAATTTAAGTGAAAATAAATGTAGTGGGATAGAAACTTTAAGAAAAAAAATACAGGAAGAAAAATCCGAGTTAATTGAAATAAATAGCAAATTGGAATTAGAATTATCTGAATTAACCGAAGAAGAATCAAAAGAGTTTTATAAAGAATTAGATATTAAGGAGAATGCTTTAAAAAGATTAGTTAAATCTGCATATAGTCTGATAGAGCTTATAACTTTTTTTACGGTAAAAGAACCGGAAATTAAATCTTGGGCTATTACCAAGGGGACAAAAGCACTTGAAGCCGCAGGAAAGATTCATTCAGATATGATGGCCGGATTTATTAGTGCAGAAGTTATAAACTGGGAAGAGCTTGTTAAGATAGGTTCTTGGTCAGAGGCAAGACTAAAGGGTTCATTAAATCTTGGAGGGAAAGATTATATTGTTAAAGATGGTGATGTAATTCAATTCAAATTTCATTGAAAGGAGGGATTAAAATTGAAAATATATGAATCTATGTTTGTGGTTGATGGCCAGGTGCAGGATCCTGAAGTTGATAAACTTATAGAGAAATTTAAACAAATCATTTTAAGTTATAAAGGTGAAATCATTAAAGCAGAAAAGATGGGGAAGAGAGAATTATCTTACGAGATTAGAGGGATGAAAGAAGGTACTTATATTTATCTTGAGATAAATTCCGAAAAAGAAGGTATTTCTGAATTAGAGAGGAATTACAGTATCACCGATTCTATAATTAGACAGTTAACTGTAAGAAAAATTATACCCAGACAGATTAAAGAGAGAAAGAAAAAGGTGAAACCTTCTAAAATTTCCACCACCCCTACTTCACCTGTTTCTAGTGATATTAAAAAGGAGACAGCAATTTAGACGGTAGACTATAAACAACCCCCTAACCCCCTTTATTAAGGGGGAATTAAAAATTAGAGGGCTTACAATTTTCATAAAGGAGGTAGGACATGGCTTCTTTAAACAAAGTTTTTTTAATAGGGAATCTTACAAGAGACCCTGAATTAAAATATATTCCAAGTGGATCTGCTGTAGGAAAATTAGGGTTAGCGGTTAATAGAAAATTTAAAACAGCAGGGGGAGAATTTAAAGACGATGTTTGTTATGTTAATGTAACCGTCTGGGGAAAACAAGCAGAGAGTTGTAATGAGTTTTTGTCAAAAGGTAGTCCAGTTTTCGTAGAGGGAAGACTTCAATTTAGAAGTTGGGAATCTTCAGATGGGCAAAAGAAAAGCATACTTGAAGTAGTTGCCGAAAGGGTTCAATTCCTTGGCGGGAAGAAAACAGCAGCTTCTTCTGAAGAAAATACAGTACCAGAAGAAATTCAAGAGCCCCAAGCACAAACTGAAACAAATGAGGAAAAGCCACCGTTTTAGGTTTAATTACTTTAGATAAAAGAAGGAGGATTATATAATTTATGCTACATAAAAAATGGAATAAATCAAGCAAAGATAACGAACGAGGGGATAGACGGAAATACATGTATAAACCTCAAAAGAAGAAATACTGTAGATTCTGCAGAGATAATACTTTAAATATTGATTATAAAAATATAAGTTTGCTCAGGTCATTCTTAACGGAAAGGGTAAAGATAGTTCCACGAAGAAATTCAGGAAACTGTGCAAAGCATCAAAGACGATTAACTATAGCCATAAAAAGAGCAAGATATCTTGCTTTGGTTCCATATACTGTAAATTAATTTTTAAAGGAGTTAAATACTGTGAAAATTATACTAATACAAGATGTTGAAAAATTAGGGAAAAAAGGAGATGTAAAGACTGTTTCGGACGGATATGCAAGAAATTTTTTATTGCCCGGAAAACTTGTAAAAAAAGCTACTGAAGCAAATATTAAACTAATAGAAGAGGAGAAAAAAAAGCAAATACTTAAATCAGAAAAAGAGAAAAACAAATTTG
This sequence comes from Candidatus Firestoneibacteriota bacterium, assembly GCA_043822305.1. GTDB lineage: Bacteria > Oederibacteriota > D2-FULL-39-29 > D2-FULL-39-29 > JBDRBU01 > JBDRBU01. The sequence goes on along the minus strand of JBDRBU010000053.1, from coordinate 1,828 downwards.
TAAAAATAGCAGAAAAAATCAAAAAATTGTCACTTGTTATTCCAAGAAATGTTGGAGAAGAAAACAAGATGTTTGGAGCAGTAACAGCAGAAGATATATCTGAAGCATTGAAATTGGAAGAGATAGATGTGGATAAAAGAAAAATAGAATTAGATGAGCCCATAAAATTTTTAGGTACATATGATGTCGCCATAAAATTACATCCAGAAGTAATGGCCGTAGTTAAAGTTTGGGTAGTTAAATCTTAAAACTCACCCAGGAGTAAAATATGCCTTTTATTGATAAACTTCCTCCTCAGAATATAGATGCCGAGAAATCAGTGCTGGGCTCTATGCTTATAGAAGAAGAAGCGATAGAGAAAGTTTTAGAGATATTAATCGCAGATAACTTTTATAAAGATTTGCATAAAAAACTTTTCTCTACTATAATTCATTTATATGATAGTAATCAACCTGTAGATATAATAACCGTAGCCGAAGAATTAAAGAAAAGAAACGAATTAGATATTATTGGCGGAGTAGAATATATTACAGAACTCATAAATACTGTTCCTACCTCAGCCAATGTTGAATATTATGCTAATATCGTAAGAGAAAAAAGTTCTTTAAGGAATTTAATAAATGTTTCTACAAATATAATTACAGAAGCTTATCAAGAAAATTACGAAGTTGATAATCTTCTTGATAAAGCAGAACATATGATATTCAACATATCGGAAAAAAGAATAAAGCCGGGTTTTGTAAAAGTAAAAGACCTTGTTAGTCAGGGTATGGAGAAGATAGAAGAATTATCTATAAAAGGAGCTTTAGTTACCGGTATTCCAACCAGTTTTGAAAGATTAGATGAGATGACCACAGGGTTTCATGGTGGTGAATTGATTATTATAGCCGCCAGACCTGCTATGGGGAAGACTGCTTTATGTTTAACAATTGCTCAGCATGTGGCTATTAAACATAAAATACCGGTTGCATTATTTAGTTTAGAAATGTCTTCAGATCAGATTGTTTTAAGGATGTTATGTTCGGAAGCAAGGGTTAATTTACTTAATTTAAGAAAAGGCAGGCTTTTTGATTCGGACTGGCCTAAACTTACTATGGCCGCAAGTGCGCTTTCAGAGGCACCGATATTTATAGACGATTCTTCAAGTATTACTGCTTTAGAGATTAAAGCAAAGACAAGAAGATTAAGAGCAGAAAATAAAATAGGTTTAGTTATGGTAGATTATTTACAAATGATGAGCGGATCTAAAGGGACAGAAAATAGACAGCAGGAAATATCTCAAATATCAAGAAGTTTAAAAGGATTAGCCAAAGAAATTGGCGTTCCAGTGATTGTTGTTTCTCAATTAAGCCGAGCTCCAGAAAGGCAGGAGAAGGAAGAAAGAAGGCCGAAACTTTCACATTTAAGAGAAAGTGGTGCCATTGAACAGGATGCGGATGTTGTCTTACTTTTATACAGGGAATCATATTACAAAGAAAAAGAAGCAAAAGATAAAGCAAAAACGGAGTTAATCATAGCCAAACAAAGAAACGGTCCAACGGGTTCAGTTTATGTAGCCTTCCTTGAAGAATATGTAAGATTTGATAATCTTGTTTTATCCCAAGGTACCCCCACCGGTGAAGAAGTATTGGAGTAAAGAAAAAATCCCGAATAATTTATATTGACATTTCAGACATAATAATATATACGAAACTTCCTCAAGTTTAATGCAGAGAAATGATGTAAGTCTAAATATATGAGAGAGTTTTTTGAATTTGACTCGTTTAAGGCTATTTTGGGGATAAGTAATGAATAATTTGATAGAGTTTGAGATGATCAAGTCTGCCTT
>JBDRBU010000052.1:0-19067 GCA_043822305.1 Candidatus Firestoneibacteriota bacterium | reverse complement strand
TTACATAATCCTTGTTAAGCATCTGTCATTTTCCTCCGTATAATATGTTTTTATTTATATTATACAGGATTTAACAGATACTTTCTATTTCAAAGATCCATCCTATCCTATTACATCTCTACAATAGAACCTGAAGAACCTTGTAAACATCTCCATTATCAGCTTCAATCAATGCTGCAGTTCCCCAACCAGTTCCTACTACATATCGGTACGCCCAAATGTTATCCCTCGTCCCATCATACTGACACCAAACCGCAATCCCATTTCCATTTGTATCTACGGCTATCTGGGGGTTGTAAACATCTCCATTATCAGTTTCAATCAATGTTGCAGTTCCCCCAACCAATTCCTGCTACATATCGGTTCGCCATAGCGGTATAATGTTAAGAGGTTAATTTTTTAATCCTTTCAAAAACGCTGGTATTCCTGTTGCTTCCCTTGTTCCTACTAAAACTTCCCAGCCGGAAAGTTCCTGTAACTTTCCACTGATTACAGCAACACCACCAGGTATAATTACTTTTTTATGTTTAATTTTGCCATCAATACCGGATTCTTTTAAGTATTTTGTAATAACCTCTGCATTAAACTTATCTGCTGCCCAGGCAGTTAAAACAGATATTCCCTCGGTATTGATAACAATTATATAACTTGGAATACGAGATGCTTCTACTTCTCCTGATACCAAAGAATATGTTAAAGAAAAATTAGTAGTAACTAAAACCGGTGAATTATCTGAAACTGCTCCTATATCATATATTTTGGATTCTACTTGAATTGGTTTTTGAGGGTCAGTATAAATATTTTGTCTTAAAGTTAGAAGCGATAAATGTTCCCATAATTCCATACCAGAAAGAATAACTATACTTGCATATTTACAAATATAGGTTGAGACCTGAAACAATTCATCATAAGAAGAAGTATTTAAAACTTTTGCTAATACAGGATAACCTAAAGGTCTATAAGTTTTCTTTAAAGCTAATCTTCTAATTTGAACTAAATCAGATAAATTAGAAACAAAATCTCCTTTATCAACTTCTAATATTAAATCAGAAACACCTAAAGAAGTTATTTTTTGTGTTAAATCAGATAACTCATCTAAGTTTTTACCAGAAACAACTAATGGAACATTATACTGTTTTGATAAATTAGCCATTTTTTCATAATTAGATAAATTTGCTGAATGAACCAGAGGTTTCCCGCTTGCAGATATTTTTAATCCTTCTTCTATGGCATTTGGATTATCTGAGATTAATATTAATGGTAATTTACTCTTTTCTGTTATAATTTTAACTGCATCAGTAAATTTAGAAACATCATTTGAAGAATTTTTTAAGGCAATCAAATTAACTTTTAAAATTTGTCCAACTCTTTCAAAGATTAAATTATTTATTTCTGTAATTTTATTTTCTAAACTTAAGTCAGTATCTTCCAAAAGAATACACAGTCCAGTTGGATGATAAAAAGTTTGCTCATGCCTAAATAAAACTGTTTCATTCCCAACTTCTAACTTGTCTTCACCTGCTCCAATGGTAACAAGTCTTATCGGTGGAGCAGACGCAGCACCAAGTGCAGATTTACTTTGAGAAGATATATCCGGGCATTCATCAATATTTGCCTTTTTTGCGGCTAATCTCATAGCAAACGCTAAACAGGTAGGTGAACCGCATTTGCCACAATTAGTTTTAGGAAGTAATTTAAATATCTCTAATCCTGTTAAAGCCATACAAAACCTCCCTTACAGTATTAAATTTTTATCATTAACTAATTTCTGTAAATGCATTTTGGATCATTGCAATAAATAATGCAATTATAAATATCTTTATTATTTTCAATTGTTTGAATCTATTCTTTTTTAACAGTCCTTTGTTAAGTTTTGACATTAAATTTTTTCTAATTCCTTTTCTACCTATGATTTAAATTAGCACAATCCTCATTTACATAAGTTAAGAATAGTAGTTGTCCCTATCTTTTTTCTTCTACAGTCAGGACATAAATCCAGTAAATTTAAATCTAAATTTATGTTAACTTTTTCTTTCAACTTATTATGCAAAATTACAGGAACAAAATACTTCTCACATAAAGAACATTGTTTAAGTTCACTCTCTGTATGCCAGGCAGTTATTTTACGATAAGGAATAATATCATTAATTTCAATTGCTCCTGTCGGACACACAAAAGCACATGCTCCACAATTTAAGCAAACATCCGATGCTTCATTGTAAGGTGTCATAACCTTACGAGTAACTCCTCTATAAGCAAGACTTATCACATTAGCACCAATAACACGAACACATAAACCACAGAGAATGCAATTCTTCAAAGAATCTTTATCTTCTTTCATTTCTGCAATTTCTGCAAACTTACTTTTTTCAATTCCATATTCTTTGGCAAGATCTTGAATTGTTTTAGCAGAAGGTGTACGAGCTAAAAGAAGTTCTATTATAAATTTACGCGCCTCTATAACCTCTGAAGAATTTGTTTTAACAATTAGTCCATCCTCTGCTGGATAAGCACATGAGACTACTAATTTAGACCATCCTTTCCATACTTCTTTTGTAATCTCAACCAGACAAAGCCTACATCCACCATATGGTTCTAAGGCTGGATGATAACATAATGTAGGAATTTTTATTCCAGACTCCTTGGCTAATTCAAGGATAGTTTTACCTTTATCACTAACTATTTCTTTTCCGTCAATAGTTATATTCATCATCTCACCTCAATTGCATCAAAATTACATACACTTTCACAAATTCCGCATTTTATACATTTACTTTGCTCTATTATATGCGGTTTTTTCCGTTCACCACTTATTGCATTTTGAGGACAGGCTTTTACACAAACCACACACCCAGTACATTTATTTTCAATAATAAAATAATTAATCAAAGCAGTGCATACTTTCGCTGGACATTTTTTATCTTTTATATGTGCCAAATATTCATCCCTAAAATATCTAATAGTTGACAATACTGGATTTGGTGCTGAGATACCTAGCTGACATAAAGAAGTTTTCTTTACCATCTCGCCTATCTTTTCTAAAAATTCAATATCTCCTTCTTCTCCCTTGCCTTCTGTAATCCTTTTTAAAATATTTAGCATATGTTTTATTCCTTCACGACAGGGAACACATTTTCCACAGGATTCTTCTTGTGTAAAAGAAATAAAATACTTGGCAACATTAACCATACAGGTAGTTTCATCCATGACAATCATTCCACCAGAACCCATCATAGAACCTGCTTCTATTAATGCTTCATAGTCAACAGGTAAATCTAAAAGACTCTCCGGAATACATCCACCAGATGGGCCACCACTTTGAACTGCTTTAAATTTTTTACCACCGATGATACCACCACCAATGTCGTAGATTAATTCTCTTAATTTTATTCCCATCGGAACTTCAACCAAACCAGTATTATTAACTTTTCCAACTAAAGAAAAAATCATAGTTCCTTTACTTTTCTCCGTGCCAATACTATTAAACCAGTCTGCTCCTTTATTAATGATTAATGTTGCTGCTGCCCAGGTTTTTACATTATTAAGTACTGTAGGCTTTTCATATAAACCTTTTTCAGTAGCATGAATATATTTAACAGATGGTTCACCAAGACGACCTTCAATAGAAGCTCGTAAAGCAGATGATTCACCGCATACAAATGCTCCACCACCCTTGCTTATCTTTATATTAAAATCAAAACCTGATCCTAAAATATTTTCCCCTAAAAAGCCTAATCCCTCTGCTTGTTCTAAAGCAGTACTAAAATGTTTAATTGCTAATGGATATTCATTTCGTACATATATATAACCATAATTTGAGCCAACCGCATAAGCACCTATTATCATTCCTTCTAAAACGGAATGGGGATTTCCTTCAAGTAAACTTCTATCCATAAATGCACCAGGGTCTCCTTCATCAGCATTACATATCACATATTTAGGAGTTCCCTCTGCTTTTCTACACGACTCCCATTTTCTGCCTGTAGGAAATCCTGCACCACCTCTACCACGTAGCCCGGATTTTTTTATTTCTTCTATAATTTCTTCTGGTTTCATCTTAAGTGCTTTAGATAATGCTAAATAACCATCTAAAGAGATATAATCATAGATATTTAGTGGATTTATAAGAGCCGTATTTGCAAAAAGCTCCCGGCGCTGCTTCTTATAAAAAGGTATATCCTCCATATGTGTAATTGTAGCTTCAGTAGAGGCGTCTTTATACAACAATCTTTCAACAATTCTACCATTAACTACTGTTTCAGAAATAATTTCAGGAACATCTTCTGGAGTAACCTTTTGGTAAAAAATCTTTTTTGGAAATATAAGAACAATAGGTCCTCTTTCACAAAAACCCTGACATCCTGTTGAACGACCTAATACTTCTACTCCTAAATTCTGTTTTTTCATTTCTTCTTTGAAAGATTCTATTACTTGTACTGCCCCAGAAGCCGAACATCCTGTTCCACAACATACAGCAATGCAAGTTTTATTAGGGTCTTTGGCTAAAATAATCTCACTTCTTAGTCTTTCTAACTGCTCTATACTCTCAATCTTTTCCACTTAGATACTCCTTTAATATTCTTCCTATTTTAGATGTCGTCATATTCCCAAAATACTTACTATTAACAACAACTAAAGGTCCTAAAGCACAGGCACCTAAACAGTTAACAGTCTCAAGACTAAACATACCATCAGAAGTAGTATCTCCTGCTTTAATACCAAGTTTTAATTCAAGTTGTTGTAAAATTCTTTCACTACCACGGACATGGCAGGCGGTTCCCATACAAACCAAAATAATGTATTTGCCCTTTGGTTTAAGACTAAAAGATTTATAATAAGTAGCCAGTGAAAAAAGTTCACTTAAAGGCACACTAAAATTTTCAGCAATCTTTTTCAAATCCTCTTTTGGAAGATAATTTTTATCACCCTGAATATCCTGCAAAACTGCCAAAAGATTTTCCTTTTTCTTTTCATATTTAGATAAAATAGAACCTGTTTCCATTCCGTCTTTCTCCTTTGGTTTAGTTATCTTTCACAAATTCAACCATATATTTAGCTGACTTTTTCCTCATCTCGGATACTTGTTCTTCTAAAGATTTAAACTTTAATACATGTGTTGGACAACTGCTAACGCATGCAGGTAATTCATTATTTTTAAGACGTTCAATGCATAAGTCACATTTAACAATTGTGGTTCCTAATTTATCCATTCTTATTACGCCAAAAGGGCAAACCTGGACGCAAAACCGACATCCGATACAACGTTCTTTATTAATTAAAACTGGACTTTCAATATCAGATTTTTCTAATGCTCTTGTAGGGCATATTTTTACGCAAGGAGCATCTTCGCAATGTCTACACTGTAAAGGAACTGAAAATCCTTGACCTACAGACTCTACTTTTATTCGTGGAATAGAAATTGGCTCTTCAGAAATTGCTTTAAAAAGATTTTTAGATTTTGAATGAACAACGGCACACTGAAGTTCACAAGTCTTACATCCTACACATTTTCCTATATCAATCCATATCGTTCCTCTCTTCATAATCTCCCCCTTACATTATTGAAGGCATGGTTAATGCCGGATGATTTACTTTCTGTAAAAATGGAACTAATTCTTCAACTGTGGTCGCCATAGTTTCATCTGCAATTTTTTCTATAAAATCGGGCGTGCCAGATTCTTCGGCTCTTTTCTTTAATCGTTCTCCCAGCCCTTCTTTTAATTCTTTTGTCATCCACACAATTCGATGTAGCCCACCCTCCGCAGATATAAACTTTTTACTGGTTAAATATAATCTTCCAACTCCGGTAAATCCGGGTGTTTGCTGTCCACCTCCAACCGAACCAGCCAGTGTAGAAAATGTCATACCAATAGGAGTCATTCCAGAAAATCCTCTGTTGACAATCATCACACCATTTGCCTCGGGTAAAACGCAAACTATACATTCAAAACAACCGCAAGAGGTCATTGGAAAATCCATAATAGAATATGCATTAAATTTTTCTAAGGCTCTATTTGATTTTTCATTCACGGCTTTATTTACACCTTCCCATTGACCTTTCACTGGTTCTAGGCAAGTTCCTTTGGCTATGGGCTGGTTTGGACCATTGGGATTAATCTCATAGGCTGCTTTTCCATCAAGCCAGTTATATGCACCACATAAACCCAATCTTTCCGGGGTAATCATACAGACATGATTTGGTGCATATGATTGACAGAGCGTACAGGAATAAAATATATCAACACTTTCATCTGTTAACCCGGAAACTCTTTCATCTCGTTGATTATAAGCATCTATTGCTTCTGGTAAATGCTTTTCTATATCTTCTAAGTTCGTATATATTGTAACCTGTGATTTATCAACTATAGCCGGAAATTCTGAAAGTAGTTTTGTGTTTAAAATCACACCCAGATGTTTTAGTTTGAATCCTGCTTGTTTTGCTTCTTTACTGATTCTAATCCAGATCATATTTCTTTGACCTATATGCATCACGCCACTGGCCTCACTTAAAAATGTGTGGATTCTTCGCTCTAATATTGTTTCAAAATCTTTTTGCATTTTTCTTCCGGCGACATCAATAATTATGGCCAGGGGAAGACTGCCCCCCTCAGAGACAGTATCAATCTCAGGACCTATTACTTCAACTTTACCATTTTCAATCTGATTCATATCTTTCATTCTTAAATATTCAAATGCTTTTGAAACCTTACTACCAATTTCTAAGGCCAGTTGTTCTTTTCTAACTCTTTCTCCTTCAAAGGCAGCACCATATGATACAGGAATAGGAGGTTTTTCCATTTTTATTTTTAATCCTCTAACTTCTACTGATTTTTCTACTATCTTATCTAATGTAACAGGAGAAACAACATGCTCGTAAGTGCAAACACCTGTTACAAGGATTTGGTCAATATCAGTATCTGCAATAGTAGGAAATCCAAAGTTTATAGCACCTGCTGCTGTTGCAAATTTCTCATCATCTACTTCTCCTAAGGCAATGACAAAAGCATAAACTCTTTTTTTATTATAAAGCAAAAGTTCTGTTGCTTCTTTTCTACCTTTTGGTGTTATCCCTCCAAAAGCCATAGCACCTCTTAAAGCAAAATTTAAAGCATAAATTGCAGAATAAATATCCTTACCATATGGAACAATAAAAGTATCCCATCCCATTTGAATTCCTGCTTCATTTAACTGCTCGGCTATGCTCACACCATGGGTATGACCTCCAATAAATACCAATATTTGTCTTTCCTGTAATGACCTGACTAATTTAACGGCTTCATCTACTGAAGGAGCAGCACCAACCAGGGCAGCAAAACCCGGCATCCGGCCATCTACAAGTTTTATACCCTGCTCTCTTAAGATTGAATCATTTGTAAATCCTAACCATGGTTCTTTAACAAAATCCGGCCTCTCTAAATATTTTAACACTTCAATTATTTCTTCCGCAAATAATGTGGCCATGCCACAATCTAAAACATTTCCCAGATACGGAAGCCATATCTTTTCATCTGGAATTGGTGCCAGCAGACTTTTAGAATATTTTAAGACATAATCTAATTCTCCTAATTTTGTGATTTTTAACCCTAACATAGCATATATAAATGGCAGATAATACGCCGTGTCTGGAAACCCTACTTTTACATCAGGCCCTTTCTCCGCTAACATTTTTTTATAAAACCCTTCTGCCTTATTAACTATACTATGTGCACCTCTTATAGCTCTTGTAGCAATAATCTTTGACATAACTTACCTCCTTGGGGTCAGATCTTGACATTTGACACTTTCCAACAATCCCGCTAATATTTTGTTTCCCTTATTTTTTGTCTTTTTTTGATAATGAAATGCTAATATAAGTTTTATTTTTTCCTTCCTCTAAATTTGAAATTTTGATTTCTAAATCATCATTACCTTTTTCTGCTGAAACTGAATACATGTTTAAATTTTCTACTTTCATACTCTCCACTATTTTCCATCCTTTTTCTTTTAGGGCTTTCATATAAAACTCTTTAACTTTCCCAACATTATCTGACGATGAAAATTCTGCAGTTCCTCCATCCTCATAAAAAAACACAGTTCCGGCCTCTGAATTTTTATATATAGGAATATCATCTGGAATTTTAAAATTTTTCTCTGATATCTCTGCTGCTTTTTTAATTACTTCTGCTAATTCTTTATATCCTCCTATTTGTTCTTTTGTCGTATCCGTTTTCTTTTCATCTGTTTTACAACTTCCCCCTAATTTTGCAGCCATTGGTAAAAACTTATTAAAATTTTTAAAAAGTAATACTGCAGCCATTGCAACCAAAAAAATAATAATCCATATAACAACAGGTATACACACTACTAGACCTGCTTTCACCTTAGACATATTAAAATTTGTTTGTAAAGCAATAAAAGTAACTACTAAAATCCATAAACAAAGTAACCAACCCACAAATGGAATAAAGCCAAGCCAGCCTAACATACACGCATAGCCGATCACTCTAAACAATTTTGAGTAAGAACCTTTGCCTCCAAATATTAAAGCAAGAATAAAAATAATAGCCGTATAAATTCCTGTTCCAATTAAAGCAAGAAGTGGCCCAATAATAATTCCTAAAACACTTAATCTAAAAACACCAGGTATTAAACCACATATCAGCACAATCAATAAAGCAGGTAAATTAGATTCTTTTCTTTCGTAAACCTCTTTTATTGCTTCCTTGTTTAATTTTATTATTTCCACTGCTTTAAGTATTTCTGATTTCACATCTATTTTCATCTTTTCTCCTTTTTATATTCCCATATTCCCCCTTATTAAAGGGGGCCCAGGGGGTTGTCTTCCCTTCCTTTTTTACTTCTCTTCTTTTAAATAATCACTTTGTAATAAATCTTTCGCATCTGTTTCAGCAATGGAAAATTTCTTTTCAACCTTTACTGTCTTGGCTATTCCCATCTTTTTCTCTTCAGCACCAAGTGACACTCCAGTATCTGGATCTACTAATTCTTCTCCTCTTCTATATATACCCATTATCCTCCCAACTTTTTCTCCATCTTCCTCGCCGGAATTAAGATAAATTTGATTACCTGAGATTTTCATAATTCTTGCTGTCCACGGCATCTTGGCTTCTTCTTCAATAATTACTTTGGCTACAATATCTATTGCTTTACGAGTTGCCTTTCCTATAACCGTTTCATCAAATCCATCTTTTCCAAAATCCACGCTGGGAGCTATACTTAAATCAATAGATACACCAGTGCTTGATTCTTCTCCTTCTCCTTTTTCTGCTCTAATTATTTGTGATGTTGAAGTATCTATCAATCTAATATCTACGGCTACTTTTGCCGTGTTTGTTCTTGTGTCAATTCCACCACCAAAAGGTAAGAGTCCTCCTAAATTACCAATACCTAACTTACTTTCTTTTATACCAAACTCACTTACACTTCCTGTAACGATATAACTAACTCCAAGTAAAGTACCTATTTTTGCTGCTGTTTGAGGTGTGACAGCACCAGTAGCACCGAGTTTTTGCTCTTCCATAATTTTTGTTAATTTTTCTCTCTCAATAACCATAAATTTGTTAGATTTTATTAACGATGTAACGAGCATATCCGACATACCCTTGCCTACTTCCCGCCAACCATGATGTTGTCCAGATGTTTTATCTTCAAAATCTATGACACAAATTCTTTTTTTAGCCGCAGAGATTGAAACTATCAACACAAACATAATCAATCCTTTAACAAGACCTGAAAAAAATTCTTTCATTTTTCCTCCTCTTTTTTAAATAGGGACAGATACCATTTATCCTTCTGCCTTTACTCTCCGACAATATGGAAACAGCACCTCCTTTATTTAATACTCACTCTAACTATTTGATTTAATTTGTTTTTACTCATACATCATTGGTTTTAATTTTAAATTCTCTCTTTTTTTGTTAAGATGTTCGATTATTAAATGTGACGCTTTTATAGGATCAGATTCAAAAGCAAATTTTGCTCCAACAAGTTTTTCTATTTTATCGGTAAGTAATTCTGTAATTTGTTTGCCTCCTAAAATATGGAAAGGGACACCCAGAACTGTAAATACACCAGAGGCCACGGCATAAAAGGCAATGGCTACGGCTTTCTCACTCATCCATTCAGGAGCAGCTGCAGCCACAGGTAAATCAGATATATCTTCACCCAGACCACCTTCGCTCACAACATTACACAAAACATTTAAAATTCGGCTAATATCAACACATGAACCCATATGAAGGACAGGTGGTATCCCAACAGCCCTGCATACTTCCTGTAATCCTTTTCCTGCATATTCAAACGCTGCTTCTGGAATTAAAAGCCCGGCTTTAGCATCAGCAATAGCTGAACAACCGGTAACAACTATCAAGACATCATTCTTTAAAAGTTCCTTGGCCATTTCTACATGTCCAAAGTCCTGTTTTATTTTTGGGTTATTGCAGCCAACTATTCCCACCGCACCTCTTATCCTTCCTGATATGATAGCGTCATTTAAAGGTCGGTAACTTGGTCTATACTTTCCGCCCAGATTATAAAAAACATTCTCGGTTGTAAAACCTGCAACTAAGTCCATTTTATTAGATGGAATATAAACCTTTTCTTTTTTTCTGTTTGGAAAGTTTTCTATGGCTAGACGAATAATCTTTTTAGCCATAGCCAGAGCTTCTTCTTCTTTAAACTCTATATGTTCAACCCCGGGGAATTTAGCTTTGGGCGAGGTGGAAATAATTTTCGTATGAAAGCACTCAGCTAATGAGCCAAGGGCAGGAAAAACACACTGCACATCAACTAACATCACATCTACCGCACCAGTGCATATGGCTAATTCCTGTTGTAAAAAATTTCCAGCAATAGGAATCCCATGTCTCATTAAAATTTCGTTAGCCGTACAGCAAATACCAGAAAGATTAATACCTTTCGCTCCCTTACTTTTAGCTAACTCAATTAGTTCAGGATCTTTTGATGCTTCAACAACTACATCGGAAAGTGTTGGTTCATGACCATGAACGACTATATTTACCTCGTCTTCTTTTAAAACACCCAGATTAACTTGAGAACGAACTGGTTGAGGAGAACCAAATAAAATATCTGATAATTCAGTGGCAATCATAGAACCGCCCCAACCATCAGCTAAAGATGTCCTCATGCCATGATTTATAATATTATCCACATCATTATCTACTCCCATGTTTGTTCTATGCATCATTTCCACAATCTCTCTATCAATGCCACGAGAAAGAATATTTAATTTTTCCCAAATTTCCTGTCTTTTCTTTGGAGCACGATTAAAAAAATGAAGTTTACCGTGTTGCTGTCCGAACTCGGATAAAAGCCTTTCTCCTACTTCTTTAGCGATTTGTTTAATATCTTTTCCTTCGGTTTTTATTTTTAACTCTTCGGCTAATACTTTTAATTTTTCCTCGTCTTTTATCTTGTAACCATCTGTTTTGCCTTCTCCGGCCATAATTAATGTCTGGGCAATATCCCGGCCATGATCTGAATGGGCAGCCGCACCAGCAGCAATCATTCTAACCAGATTACGAGCCGCGATTATATCCGCTGTCGCCCCGCAAATTCCTCTTTTAGGTCCTTCTCCAAAAGGATCAATTCTACAAGGCCCCATATTACATATCTTGCAGCAAAGACCAAGTTCTCCAAAACCACATTGTGGCTGCATTATTTCATATCTATCCCAAGCGGTTTCCAACCCTTCTTTTTCTGCTTTCTTCAACATTTCTATTGAAGTCTGGTCTATCGTTTTTTCATTATTGTTTTCCATAATTTCTCCTTTTTATTTGATTTTTAACTTACTTCTCACAAAATCCATAAAATCTTTAAACCCTTCTATCACTTCTTTATCAAAATGTGCTGCAATTACCTTATCCTGTCTACCATTATGAAAATGATAAGGGAATGTTTTAATGTTTCGCCACTTTATATCGGGATAATTATCGTAACGATAAAACAACTTATCTATATGTCTATGTTCCCAATGAAATGCAAATCCACTGCTTTCCTTCGCCGGCAAATAAACATCAATAAAACTTCCATCTATCAATGTAAAACGTAACTTAAAACCGATGATTTCTGTCTCAACAATTATATTGTGATAAACAATCTGCCCTAAATGTTGTAAATATTCTAATTTATTCATTCATACGACCTTAATACTTTTATAATTGTGTCCCTTTTGTGTTGGATGTTTTCAAATTTGTAATAATCTTCCCAATCTTTATCTCCTTCGTGTATTTTGCCCTTATTAATAAGTTTAATAAATTCCTCAAAATTTTTTACCTCATACTTAACCGCGATATTATATAATTCACTTTCTAAATATCTAAGATGTTTTTCTAAATATGTTTTTATACTCTCCTTTTCAAGTACTCTTGGTTCAATTCCTAATTTTTTTGCAATAATAGTAGAACTTGTCATAATCCCACCCCCATTTTATTTAAACTATGACTTCCCTTAATGTAAATAAATAATTTTAGGAATGGTTGGTCAATTTATTGACCAGACCATCTTTTAATTCCTTGTAAATTCCTGAATCTTCGGGAATATCAATTATTGGTTTTCCTTCTAAATCAAATTTAGTCACAATTTCATCTTCGGGTAAATACCCCAGTATTTCTAATCCTGTATTTTTTATCTCGTTTTCTAATAAATTGTCGCTTTTTAAAAATCTATTTACTATCAAATATTCTTTTTTAACTTTTAATTTTAAATTTTTAATTAGTTCTTTTATATGGTTAGCCGTTTTTATTCCTCTAACTGTTGCATCAGAAACAATAAAAAGTATATCTACTTTCTGTGTCGTCTTCCTGTTAAAGTGTTCCATCCCGGCCTCATTATCTATTATTACAAAATTATACCTTTTTGTCAAAATATCTATGGCTGTCCTTAAAACTGAATTTATAAAACAATAACAGCCAGCCCCTTCTGGCATACCCATTGATAAAAAATCAAACCCTTTTCCTTCAAACAGAATATTTTCTAACTCATATGAAATATATTCTGATTTTGACATCTTGCCCGGTAAATCCTGTAATTTATCTACTTTTTCTTTAATCTCTTCTATAATATCTCCTATGGTTTTTTCTAATTTAATCCCTAACACACTGTGTAAATTAGAATTAGGGTCAGCATCAATGACTAAAATATTTTTCTTGTTTAAAGATTTTAAATATTTAACAAGCAACCCTGCTATTGTTGTCTTGCCTGTCCCACCCTTACCTGATATGGCTATAGTCATTGACATAAGATAATCCGTAAAGCCCTCTAATTTTTAATTCCCCCTTAATAAAGGGGGTTAGGGGGTTGTCCTTATTACAAACCACAAACAATTGCTTCAAACCTTTTTATGTTCTCTTTGCCTAATCTTACTGGAAAATTAGCATTTAGTGAATCATTGCGAATTTTGTCTTCTACAAATAATTCACCTAAAATTTCTTCCTTATTGAAATATTTCAAAATATAATCTTTTTCTTTTTCGTTTTTTATTTTATTTATTATTACAAAAACTTTTTTTATTTTTATATCTTTTGCTAATTTTTTAATCTTTCTGGCCGTTTCTATACTGGCCATCGATGGCTCTACGACAATAATTAATAAATCAACCCCTTCAGCCATTCCCCGGCCAAAATGTTCCAATCCAGCTTCCATATCCATAATCACAACTTCATCTCGATGTAGAATAAGATGGCTAACTAAAGACTTTATAAAAGTATTCTCTGGACAAGCACAACCTGTTCCGCCTTTTTTTATTGTCCCCATAGAAATTACTTTAATTCCATCTATACTCTTAGAAAATTTGTCAGGAATATCATCTACTTTTGGATTTAATTTAAAAAAATTTCCGACACTATCTAATTTTGTTTCCATCCTTTCTTCTATCAAAGACCGCATCTCAATTATTGGCTTTATTTCTTCTTTTATCCCTAAATAATTACCTAAATTAGAATTTGGGTCACAATCTACACCCAGAACTCTATACCCCTTCTTTGAAAACTCAAGTGATAAAAGCGAAGATATTGTTGTCTTGCCTACCCCTCCTTTACCACTCACCGCAATCTTTACTCCCGGCATAAATATCCTTTTAATCCGTAATCCGAAATTCGCAATCAGTAATTATATTCATCCCTGCCACTTGGCACACTCTACTGTATTTTTAATAAGCATGGTTACTGTAAGTGGACCAACTCCACCCGGCACAGGTGAAATATAAGAACAAATTTCTTTCGCTTTTTCAAATTCAACATCACCTACTGTTTTCATTTTAGGCTTCCCTGATTTTTCATCTATTATTTTTTCACCCTTTTCGTTCAACACAGGTATTCTATTTATCCCTATATCAATAACTATTGAACCTTCTTTTAACATATCACCTTTTATTAAACCCGGCTTTCCTACACCAACAAAAACTATATCTGCTCTTTTTGTATGAAATGACAGGTCTTTAGTTGCGATGTGACATATTGTAGGAGTTGGAGATTCCAAAAGTGATTGAAGCATAAGCAAAGTTATAGGTTTTCCTACAATCTCACTATGCCCTACTATTACAACTTCTTTTCCTTTTAATTCAACTCCACTACTTTTTAAAAGTTCTACGGCTCCCATGGCCGTGCAGGGTGCAACTTTTTGTTTACCGTAAACAAGTAATCCTATATTATATGGATTAAGTCCTTCTACATCTTTTTCTGGAGAAATTTTAACCTGCACATTTTTTGGATTCATGTTTTGTGGTAATGGCATTTGAAGTATTATCCCCGTTACAAAAACATCTTTATTTAAACTTTCTACTACATTTATAAGTTCTAATTCAGTTGTAGTTGCTGGTAGTTCTTTTAAACTATAAACTAATCCCATCTCTTCACACGCTTTTTTCTGCTGGTTAACATAAACTCGCGAAGCTGGATTTTCTCCTACCTGAATAGCAACTAAAGTTAACAATTTTCCTTTGGACTTAAAATCTTCTATTTCTTTTTTCAACCCTTCTTTAATTTTTCTTGCTAAACTTTCTCCATCTAATAGTATCGCACTCATACCGCCTCCTTTTATTTCTTTAAGATTTTGTTATATCCCTTCGGTATAATCAGAATCATAATTCTAATGTTACTCCTCTTCTAACAAAGATAAATCTAGCCTGTCTTGAGGCCGATTGAAATGCTTTTTCAGTTTGATTAAATGATTCTTTGATATTACCTTTAATGTAATTTCTCCGAGTTTTTCTGTTTTCTTTTCATCCCATGCCTGTTCAAATTTTATTATTTCTTGTGATGTCCATATTTCTATTTTAAATGTTTCACTTTTAATCTCAATTCTTTGATTTTCCTTCAAAAGGATTTCTATTGGTATTTCTTTACCAGCAAATTCTTTTATGGCCTCACTAATATTCTTCGCATTTTTCTCTGTTTGACGAATCCATGTATCCATATCTTTAGTACCCCTTGGTATTTTTGTGTAAAGCATTGTTGCATATCCACCAATAATTAAATAGTCCACTTTATGTTTATCTAATATTTTTAAAAATTTTAAATAATCTCCACTATAATAAGTGTTTTTCATTTTAACATTTTAATTGTCCGCTTTCTTTTAGATTTAAAAATTTTAGGATCTTTTTTTAATACTAGAGTATAATAATTATACATTATTTGTCCTGCTGCTCTAAAAACATCTGCCACGGTTTTTTCTGTCTTGTTTGTTGGAGTGTTTTGATTTAAAAAATTGATTTGTATGTTTTTACTGTTTTTCATCTCACACCTCATCTAAAAACCTAAATTTCACATTCTCCATAGTCATACATTTTTATATCTTTCTTGCTAATTTTTCTTCTCTTTCTATTTTTTTTATCCTCTCTAAAATCTCATTCAATTTCTCAAGAGTTGCAACTAATTCCATCTGCTCTTTTAAACTTAATTTTTCTAACCACCATTTGAATGATTCTATTCTTCTTTCCTGGGACATCCTTACTAACCTCTTGCCTTTTTCTGTAATACTTACTATGACTAATCTTCTATCTTCTTCATTTCTCACTCTCTCTAAAAGTTCTAAAGAAACTAACTTATCTACAATCTGCGTAACAGTAGGTAAGGTTACATTTAATTTTTTGGCAACATCACTCATTTTTAAGGGTTTATCTTCGCAAATAAAAACAGATAAAGTTTTCATCTGAGATAAACTAAGTTCTGCGCAAAGTTGTTCTTCTTTAGTGTCTCCAATAGGAAGTGCCTGGTAGGTTAAGGTTTGAAGATGTTTTAATAAATCAGGAAAGACTTTAGAAACAGATTCTATTTTACTATTAAACTCTGAATTTCTCACAAATCACCTCTTTTGCCTAATAGTTAGGCATATTAAATATTATATTGATAAATTATTTATAAGTCAATAAAAAAAACAAAAATATTTGTAACATCAAACCTTTACATTCCTAAAAATTTAATTAGAAAAGCACCAGGAATATTATTTGTATGCGGTCATACTAAAGAAGCTAAGGCATATCCAGAATATCAGAAAGTTTGCATTGACCTTGTTCTTAATGGATTTGTAGTATTAGTTATAGACCCACTTGGTCAGGGTGAAAGAATGCAGTATTGCAATCCAAAAACTAAAAAAAGAGATGTGGAATGGGGAACAACAGAACATAGTTATGCAGGATTTCAATGTATAATATGTGGCTCATCAATAGCAAGATATTTCATCTGGGATGGAATAAGAGGAATAGATTATTTAATCTCAAGAGATGAAGTTGATAAAAATAAAATTGGTGTAACAGGAAATTCGGGTGGTGGAACTCAAACTTCGTATCTAATGATGATAGATACCAGAATAAAATGCGCTATACCTTGTTCATATATTACATCAAGATATGAATATATGAAGACTGGACAAGAACATGATGCTGAGCAAAATATTTTTGGTGCAATAAAAAATGGGATAAATCATGATGATTTCATTACGGCCATGGCACCCAAACCTGTTCAGATTGGAGCAAATGCATATGATTTCTTTTGTATAGAAGGCACCATAAAATCATATGAAAGAGCAAAAAAAATATACTCATTATATAATGCAACCAAAAAATTAAGGCTTGTCATAAGCAAAACAACTCATAGTTATTCAGATAAATTAAGGCAGGAAACAGTTAATTGGTTTAAATATCATCTTAAAGGTGAAAAAATGGATTTTGCAACAAATCCAAATATTAAAACAGAAAAAATTCAGGACCTTAACTGCACTCCAAACGGGCAGATTTTAGATAAATTTCCTAACTCAACTACTGTGTTTATTTTAAATAAAAATTATAAACCTTTGGATAAATATATATTTGAATTAAACATCGCTTTATGTCCGGCAGCACATATACTTCTTTTGATTTCTTCTGGTTTCTGAACCCCGGTTAAAACAGCAGGTATAAAATCTGCTAATTCAACCCAGGTATATGCAGAATCAAAAACTTTAGAATCTTTTTTTAAACAATAAAGAATTTTAGAAAAAAACCATTCGGATGAGTAAACACCGCCACATTTATTTAAATATGGCTCTCCTCTTTTTATGGCTAATTCAGTAATTTCTTGTGCTTCTTTATAACTTGAATGGTCTTTCCATAACCAGGAGAGTGCATTAATATTATTTTTAAATTCTTTTTTTAAGGCAAGAGGGATTCCTTTTTCATCAACCGGCATGGGGGTACTTCCTGTTGTATCTACTCCTAGACCTATAACATCAGATCTTTTAAATCCCTTAACTTTATCTGATTGCTTTAATGCCCCAATTATTGAAACTTCTAATCCTTTAAGATAATCTGCTGGATGCTGTCTGGCCACAAGTGGGTTTTTCTTATCAAGTATAATTCCATTTTCTCCTTTTTCATAATTAAAAACATATGTACCTATTTCTTTTCCATTTGAAATATCAACTATTAAAGTTCTTACAGAATTTGTCCCAAAATCAATTCCTATTGAATATTTTTTAAACATTTTTCTTCTCCTTTTACTTCCCTACTATCATCGCTTTCATCACACCATCAGAATAATTTTCAACCAATTTAAATGCTTTTTTTACATCTTTAAGTTTAAATTTATGAGTTACCATATCTTTTACAACTATATTACCAGAGGTTATGGCGTCTATGCATTTTTGATAATTATGTTTTGTTCTGCGAACTAATTTTATGATTATTTCCTTTCTTCTGGCCATATGTGGGTCAATAGATACAAAATCTTCTTCTGGAATTCCTATCCATATGACTTTACCACCTATGCTGCAAATTTCCACAGATTGTTTAAATGTCTCGATAGAACCTGCTGCTTCAAAAACTAGATCAACGCCGCGATTCCTTGTTAACTGCTTTATTATCTTAACAGGATTATTATCTTTTGCATTTATGGTAATAACATTTTTGTATTTCTTCGCAAATTTAAGTCGTTCTTCTATGACATCGGTTATAAAAATTCTACTGGCTCCTAATCTTGAAGCCACTTTTAAAGTAACAAGCCCTATTGGTCCGCAGCCTAATATGGCCAGATCATCACCCCTTTTCAACTCGGAAAGTTCTACGGCATACATCCCAACACTAAGTGTTTCAATTAATGCTCCTTCAGAAAAACTAACTCCGGCTGGAAGTCGAAAAAGATGATCAGCTGGATAAGATATGTATTCAACAAATGCTCCATTTGTAGGTGGTGTTCCCAAGAATTTCACATTTGCACATATATTTGGTCTGTCTTTTAAACAGTATTCACACTTACCACAAGAAATGCCTGGTTCAACGGCAACACGAGTGCCTGTTTTTATGCTCTTTACATTTTTTCCAATCTTAACTACCAGACCCGAAACTTCATGGCCAAGTATATGTGGTTTCTTTACAACCTGATCACCAATTTTACAATTCTTATAGTAATGAACATCTGAACCACAGATTCCTACTGCTTTAGAGGCTGTCCCAAAACTATGATTTAGAGGATAAAAAATAAATTTATTTACAGAAAAATTAAAAAGATATACAAAAATGAAATGATATATGGTATAATAAAGTTTGATGAAAGGAATAAAAGGAAATTCAGGAGGTA
>JBDRBU010000051.1:0-38699 GCA_043822305.1 Candidatus Firestoneibacteriota bacterium | reverse complement strand
GAGATGATGATGCGCTTCCATGGAGTTATTGGAATGGATCAGTTTGGTCAGCCAAAGCAAATATTACAGGTGCTACTGATGTTTATGACAGGTTTTCAGTATGTGTTACTAATGATGGATATATTCATATAGTCTGGTCTGAACAATATAGTTATAGAGTTAAACATACATATTATAATGGAACAAGTTGGTTGGGTACTCCAACTCTTGTTCAAGGTGCAAACACAAGAGATTCATCACTTGCTACTGATGGGGTCAACTTATGGTGTTTCTGGTCAAATGCAGTTAGTGGAGCAGCAAATATTGTCTATAAAAATTATAATGGGACAAGTTGGGATAGCACGGCTTCAAATCTTACCAATGATGCACTTAACAATTACAGAGCACATACGGTCTATTCAAAAGGAGATTCTTCTACTGTTCCAGTGATATGGTATGAAGGAACTGCAAACCCATATAATATAAAGTTTAGCAAGGTAACATTAGTCCTGCCAACAGTAACGAATGTGGTACCGAGTACTGGTTCTAATTCATCGACAACAACAGTCTCAATCACAGGGACGGGCTTTTATGGAGGAGGAAGTAGCAATGATGTAACCAATGTGAAGATAGACAGTGGAAGTAATAATTATAATTTTAGCAGTTGGTCGGTAACGAGTGATGGCACAATCATAAATGCGGTTGTTCCGAGTGGATGTGTAGGTGGAACTTACAATGTCCGAGTAACAACAAGTGAAGGGACGAATACGACCAGCACAGTCCAATTTGTAATAACAGCACTAGTGCCAACAGTAACGAATGTATCGCCTGTGTTCGGAGCGGATAATAGTGTAACGACGATATCAATTACAGGGACTGGATTTTATGGAGGGACAGGAAATAATAATATAAGCAATGTGAAGATAGACAGTGGAAGTAATAATTATAATTTAAGCAGTTGGTCAGTAACAAGTGATACGACGATAATAAATGGGATAGTACCGAGTGGATGTGTAGTAGCGACCTACGATGTGAAAGTGACAACATCAGGAGGAACAAATTCAACGAGTACAATTAAATTTGAGATAAAGGCAGGACCAAGAGTAACAAATGTGGTACCGAGTACTGGTTCTTATCTTTCTTCAACTACGGTCTCAATCACTGGATTGAACTTTTATGGAGGTGTTGGAAGTAACAATGTAAGTCAGGTGAAGATAAATAATGGAGTGAATAGTTATAATTTCACCAGCTGGAGTGTAACAAGTGACACGACGATAATAAATGGGATAGTTCCATCTGGATGTTTAGCCGGAACTTATAATGTCCAGGTAACGACAACTGTAGGAACGAATGGAACAAGTGATGTGAAATTTATTGTTTCCGAGTATTTATCGGTAACATTGAGGAATGCAGATGATACAGGAGATTATACTGAATGGAGTCTGGGAACTAATGTGGCTACAAGTACAGTAACTATAATGGGTGGAACTAACTGTGTCTTGGTAAAAAACGATGGAAATGTAACAGAAGATATGGGTTTATCAGCTGCATGTAGTAACTGGAGTCTGGGTAGTGCCGTTGGACAGGATATAGCCGTTCTTATGGGATTATTTAATGGGGATACTGCACCTCAAGGGGGAGATTTCTCTACAACATATGATTTAGTCTCAGGGACTTTAGCCTGGGCTACAGTATCGAGTGGCAATGGTAAGTTTGAAGGATTAAGTAATGGAGTTGCCGTAGGAATTAACACTGGAAGAAAATTATACATCTATCTTAAAATACCATCCAGTGTAACAAGTGGACAGCAGCAAATAATTACAGTGACAATCTCTTGTATTGGGAATTAGGAGGATATATGAATAAAATGTTTATGATGTTTAATATAACCTTGGTATTAATATTCCTTGGTCAATTTAAAGGTTGGTGTATTGGTGTATCACCTGCTGCTATTTGTATACAAGGGATAGAAATTGGAGTGGATAAAGACACAGGTTTAGATTATTTAATCCAGAACACGGATAATGAAGAAAGAGAATTTACAATTAAGGTTATTGAACCAATAATGCCTTCTGATGAATCGTTAAAGGGATATAGCCCTATCCCCGACTTAGAATGGGTTTATTTGGAAACCACTAAATTAGTCATACCGGCTAATGGTAGTGCTACATCTCGAGTCCATATAAAAATTCCCAAAGAAGAAAAGTATTATAATCAAGCCTGGGCCATGTCGTTTTTTGTAACAGATACCAGTAAAAGTTTTATGAAAACTGGAGTTGCCCCATTCTGTGTTATGGAAACAAAAGCAAAAGACAATGTAAATCAGGATCCTGATGGTGAGATTGGTCTAGTCCCAAGTATAGTCAATGTTAAATTTAAAGAATTGAAAAAGAAAAATCTATATTATTTTAAAATTTACAATAACAGTGTTCAAGAATGCACATATAATATTAAAAGTTTTATTCCGGATATAAAAAATGATAATTTAACAATAAGTAGAACAAGTCGTTTTGAATGGATAAAGGATGTTAACTGGGTAAAGCCACTTGTGAGCAAGTTAAAAATAAAAAGCAACGAAAGTAAAGAGATTAAGATTGGGATAAATTTGCCTAAGGATGTAAAGATTCATTACGATAGAATTGGGATGGAAGTTATAATTTTTATTGAATCGGACCGATTAGTAAAAAGGTTTTTAAGAGTCTGGATAGTAGGAGGTGATGATTAGAGAAAGAAAAAATCTAATAAAAAAGGGGGTGAGACATATGAGAAAAATGATAAGTATATTGTTGATAGTTGGTTTAATGGTTGGTGGTCTGGTTGTGAAAGCAAGTGTAGCAGATAATGATGCATTTACAATAACAGTTACAGTAGACTCTACTCTAACAATACTTTGTAAACAGTTAGATGGAACAACAGCATATGGAACATGGGCCATTGGAGCAAAAGCGCTAAACACAGCCACGACAATGACATCAGTGCAAGGTGTGATGATAAAAAATACTTCAACAGTGAAGATAGACCTTAAAGGAGGAGCTTCAGGAGCTACTGTCTGGACAGCAGGCGCAGCTACAGCACAGGATGTATACACATTAAGGTTAAAAGGATTTACAGTTGCTGGGAACCCAGGGGATTTAAGTGCAGAAACAGCAGTAACATCAGCCACACCATTTTATAATGAAGGTGGTGCAGGTATTCCTAATGCTACTGATAGATATGTATATGCAGAACTTAAGACACCGACAATATCAACTACAGGATTGGTGCAGTCAATAACAGCAACGATAACAGCGAGCATACATTAATTGAAATATTTTGTAGTCGCAGGCTTAAGACTGCGGTATGGCTGGTTGTCTAAGTATGTTGCTGAATCATTATCCAAAGAGAAGAGCATATGGATATGGAAGAAACGGGGAAATTGGAACGGACATCTATGCCTCACTTTTCAGGTAGTCGTTTTATATCTGACAGGGTGGGGCTGGATGCCTATTCCATAATATTAATATTTATCTTATTGATAGGGACATTAGAGGCTAAAGGATTAAAGGTATCACCTGCTGGCTATGTCTGGAAGGATGTAAAGATTGGGGAAAAAGTAGAGATGCCAATAAAGATTGAGGTGATGAATGACTCAAAGAAGACGAGATGCTATGCATTGAAAGTAAAAAGAGCGAGTGAAATAAATGTTAAATTAGAGGAGGGATTTAAAGATATTCCCAGGAAAGAATGGATTTCTTTTGAAAAAGAAATTATCTCTGTTTTGGGAGAAAATGTTGAAAAGATATCTGCTTATATAAATGTCCCCAGAAGAAAGGGGAGTTATGACCGAAGGTGGCAATTTTACATTGAAATAAAAGAGAAGACAGAAGGAGGTGAGATGTTTGGATTAGCCTGTTATATGAAAATATTGATACAGACTATAGACTATAAAGAATAGACGCAAGACAAAAGGCGACATGTCATTGCGAACGAAGTGAAGCAATCTCTCTTTTATCTGTGAGATTGCCACTCCGCCTTCGGCGGCTCACAATGACAAGAGGGAATTAATGAAAAAAGATATGGTTATTACATATCTAAGAGTGATAAGTGCTGTCTTACTGATAGGGATGGGAGGATATGCCTCTTCTTCTGATAGTTTTAATATAGTTGTAGGCGTATCTGTTACCCCCATGGTAAGTGAAGTAAGTCCAACTACAGGGACAAATGCTATTCTAACGACTGTAACAATCAAAGGATTATACTTTTACGGAGGAACAGCTATTTCTGATGTTAGCCAGGTTAAATTAAGTAATTCACACTTCGGAGGTATAGGTAATGAGGTAATGTTTCATGATAGTGTAATTTCAGATACATCAATTAAATTGGCTGTTATTCCCGCAGGAATTGCCGCAGGCACATATGATGTTCAGGTTACAACATCAGCAGGAACGAATACTACATCAGCCATGAAATTTATTGTGACTTCAGCTTTACTACCAACAGTAACAAATATATCGCCATCTGTAAGTTCTGGTGATATTGAAATAGTTATTTCACCTAACACAGAATATAATTTCAAAAATACATCACAAACAACTGTGGCCATATATGGGACAGAATTTTATGGTGAAACAGGTAGTCCGGATGTAACGCAAATTAAATTAGACGATGCTTCAAATACAGATGTTTCTTTCGCTCAGTCCACGATATCAGATACAACAATAAATAATGCAGTTATTCCAGAAGGTGTCCTACCGGGGGTATATAATGTTAAAGTTACAACACATGCAGGTACTAATTTAATAAGTGAAGTAAAATATACAGTAATTAACAAAATAAATATTCTTGTTCCAACAAATTTATTTTCAGATGTAGTCACCATGACAGTTTCATCCAATGGAGTTTCAATTCCTAAATCAGATAGAGATAGGATAAAGACTACAAATGTA
Organism: Candidatus Firestoneibacteriota bacterium; assembly: GCA_043822305.1. Taxonomy (GTDB): domain Bacteria; phylum Oederibacteriota; class D2-FULL-39-29; order D2-FULL-39-29; family JBDRBU01; genus JBDRBU01. The sequence goes on along the minus strand of JBDRBU010000051.1, from coordinate 33,795 downwards.
GGGGTAGAAATAAAGGCAGATAAGGATTTGCCTTTACAAAAGATGTTGACCATAACCTTAGAATATAAAGATACAGATGTTGCTGGATTAGATGAAACTAAGTTAGTTATAGGCAGGTATGATGATATACATAAAAGATGGGTGCTACTACAATCTACTTCATATCCTGAGTTAAATAAAGTGGTTGGAGTAACAAACCATTTATCTAAATTTGCTATTTTACAGCTTCTTCCTGCATTAAATCTGGGAAGTGCTAAGGTATATCCTAATCCATTTAATCCTAACAAGCCACCATATATATTAATTTTTGATAATTTAACGCAAAATGCTATTATAAAGATATATTTAATAACAGGAGAACTAATCAGGGAAATTGTTGATAATAATGGAGATGGTAGAGAATCATGGGATGGAAAGAATAATGGAGGCAAAGATGTAGCCAGTGGAATATATTTAGCCGTAGTCAAGGACGGATCTAATATAAAAAGAATTAAAATTGCCATTGAGAGGTGATGTATATGCAATTACAAAAAGCAGCGGTAATATTTTTGATATGTTTAAATGTGACCTTTGCCTTTATGGACAAAGATGATGCCGGGACAGTAGCTGCCCAGTTTTTGAAATTGGGAGTGGGAGCAAGGGCAACTGGAATGGGAAATGCATATGGAGGAGTGTCTGATGATTCAACAGGGATATATTGGAATCCTGCTGGTTTAAATCAAATCAAGGCTCAAACGATGAACTTTACCCATGCATTTTGGTTTGAAGATATTTTTTATGACTGGGCATCAGTTGCTCTTTCAACTGACATGGGGAAGATAGGATTTGGAATTGAATATCTTTCATATGGAAATATAATAGAGACTGATGATACTGGATGGGAAATTGGGGATTTTAAGCCAATGGATTTAGCGGTTATAGTTTCATATGCAAATGTTATTGAAGATATAATGTTTGGTTTAAATGTTAAATACATTTCAATGAGAATAAAAGAATCAGCCACAGCCATAGGTATGGATTTTGGAATTATGAAAAGCATTTTGATGGACAGTGATAAAATAAATAGTGACAAGATAAATATAGGCCTAGTCGTCCAAAACATAGGGACGAATGTTCAGTTTATTAGCGATAAATATTCCTTACCTTTAAATATTAAATTAGGATTAGCGTGTTATATAGAAAGTAATTGGATTTTTAGTGTTGATTTTAATATTCCAGTAGATAATGCCGTAAATTTTGGTGTTGGGGCAGAATATAAGTATAAGTTGAATGATGAGTTCGGAATAACATGCAGGGCTGGATGTCAAAGTTTGACTACTGAAGGTCTTAATGGTTTGACCGTTGGAGGAGGCGTTAACTATCTTAATTGGACTATTGATTATGCGTTTGTCCCATATGGGGATTTAGGAAGTACACATAGATTCTCTCTTGGATTTTTGTTTGGAGAAAAGGAAAAAACACAGGATAAAAAAATCACCGTTCCAGAGAAAGAAAAACCAAAACCTGTTGAAAATACAAAGCAAGATAAAAAAATAAAAGAAGAGATTGCGAAACCAGTTAAAGACATAAAGCAGGACAAAAAGATTACGATAGCCATTGTTGATTTTTATCAATCTAAAAAATCTACTGAATATTTAAGAGGTGTTTTGTCTAATTCGGATAATCTTTTTATTATGAAACGGGACGAAATGATAAAAATTTTAAAAAAGGAAAGTGAGTGCTTTGAAATTAATTGTGCATTAGACATTGGAAGGAATTTAAAAGTAGACAAGATAATAGTGGGAAGCGTTAAGAAACAGAATAATAAATTATCTGTAAATGTAAAATTAATAGATATCAAAAGGAGTACTTTATTGTTTGATAGAACAATCTCTAATATTCCCGAAAAAGATTTAATAGTAACTATAGAGAAAATTGGCAAAGAAATCCAACAAAAACTTAAATAGGGACAGACACTATTTTACACTGGCCATACATTGACACCGTCAATGCACTCCAAATAGCCAAATAGAAAAATAACGCCGGCTTTCACTGAATATTTACGAAGGATTTTCTCCTTGACGAAACCACCTGTTTTATGTATAATACATAATGGTAAAAATTTATAAAGATATAACAAAGACAATAGGTAATACACCACTTGTTCGTCTTAACAACATAACCAAAGGGTTAAAATCTGAAATTTTATGTAAATTAGAAAGTTTTAATCCTTTATCAAGCGTAAAAGATAGAATTGGTGTAGCCATGATAGAGGATGCAGAGAAAAAAGGTTTAATAAATAAAAACACAGTAATAATTGAGCCAACAAGTGGAAATACAGGCATAGCCCTTGCTTTTGTGTGTGCCTCAAGAGGTTATAAATTAATCTTAACCATGTCTGATACAATGAGTATTGAAAGAAGAGCATTGCTTCGTATTTTTGGTGCAGAAGTAGTCTTAACAGATGGAACTAAAGGGATGAAAGGGGCCATAGACAAAGCAGAAGAATTAGCCAAAAAATATAGTAATAGTTTTATCCCACAGCAATTCAAAAATGAATCAAACCCAGAAATTCATAGAAAGACAACAGCAGAAGAAATATGGAATGATACTGATGGTCTGGTTGATATTCTCGTTGCTGGTGTTGGAACAGGTGGAACAATTACTGGTGTGGCTGAAGTAATAAAAAAAAGAAAACCTTCTTTTAAGGCCATTGCTGTTGAGCCAGAAGATTCACCAGTTCTTTCTGGAGGAAAATCAGGTTCTCATAAAATACAAGGGATTGGAGCAGGTTTTATCCCGGATGTTTTAAATCTTAAAGTCATTGATGAAATAATAAAAGTAAGTAATGAAGATGCTGGTGATACTGTTAGACGACTTGCAAAAGAAGAAGGAATTTTAGCTGGGATTTCATCTGGTGCTGCTTTATGGGCATCAATTGAAGTAGGGCAAAGACCAGAAAGTAATGGTAAACTTATTGTTGTTATTTTACCTGATACAGGAGAAAGGTATTTGTCAACATGGCTGTTTCAGGAGTATATGATTAGTAAATAAATGGAGGACAATATGGCAAAGTATAGATTAGAGACAATTGCTTTACATGCCGGGCAGGAAACGCCTGACCCATCAACAGGTGCAAGAGCAGTTCCAATTTACCAAACAACATCATACATTTTTAAGAGCCCAGAACATGCTGCTGATCTTTTTGCTTTAAAAGAATTTGGTAATATTTATACAAGGATAATGAATCCAACAACAGATGTTTTTGAAAAAAGAATTTCTGCCATTGAAGGAGGAGTTGGTGCCTTAGCCGTTTCATCTGGACAAGCTGCAGAAACACTTGCCTTACTTGCCATTACTCAAGTAGGAGATGAGATTGTTTCTGCAAATAACTTATATGGTGGAACATATCAATTATTTCACTACGCATTTCCAAAGTTAGGAAGGACCGTTAAATTTGTTGACTCATCAAAACCTGAAGAATTTAAAAAGGCAATTACTTCTAAAACCAAAGCAATTTTTGCAGAGACGATAGGTAATCCAAAACTTGATATCCCTGATTTTGAAAAAATAGCCAAAATTGCCCATAATAACGGAATTCCTTTTATGGTTGATAATACGGTTGGTGTTGGATTAGTTAAGCCAATAGATTATGGTGCAGATATAACCGTTTTATCTGCCACAAAGTATATTGGTGGGCATGGAACATCAATTGGGGGTGTTGTTGTTGATTCAGGAAAATTTAAATGGAACAATGGAAAATTCCCAGAGTTTACTGAACCTGATAAAAGTTATCATGGATTGGTCTACTGGAAAACTTTTGGAAATATTGCCTTTATTATTAAAGTAAGAGTTCAATTACTCAGAGATTTAGGACCGTGTTTAAGTCCATTTAATTCGTTTTTATTTCTTCAAGGACTTGAAACATTGCCCTTAAGAGTTAAAAAACATTCTGAGAATGCTCTATCTATTGCCCAATTTCTTAAAAAGCATTCTTTAGTTAATTGGGTAAATTATCCGGGGTTAAAAAGTCATTCAAGTTATAAATTGGGATGCAAGTATTTAAAAAAACATTTTGGCGGAATAGTAGGGTTTGGTATAAAAGGTGGATTAAAAGCAGGGAAGAAGTTTATTAAGTCTGTCAAACTTCTTTCTCATTTAGCTAACATTGGTGATGCCAAGACTCTTGTCATTCATCCCGCATCAACAACCCATCAGCAGTTAACTAAAGAAGAACAAATAGCCACAGGTGTTACAGAAGATTATATTCGATTATCAGTTGGTTTGGAAAATATTGAAGATATTAAAGAAGATATTGACCAAGCATTAAAAAGATCAGGGAAATACGCAAGCTAAAGCCTGCGACTACCAGAGATGTACCCAGAGATGTAAAATGAATGACAAAGATATTAAAAAAATAGAAGAAAGTCCACTTGGTGTATCTGAAGTAAAATATTTTTCTTTTGATTCGCTTATTTTAGACAGTGGCGAAACTCTTTCTTCGGTAACAATTGCATATGAAACTTACGGTAATTTGTCCAAAGAAAGAGACAATGTAATTCTTGTCTGTCACGCTTTAAGCGGTGACGCGCATGTTGCGGGAATAAGCACTGAAACTGAAAAGACGGGTTGGTGGGAATTTATGGTAGGACCAAATAAACCATTTGATACAAATAAATATTTTATTATCTGTGTAAATGTCATTGGCGGTTGTAAAGGTTCAACTGGACCTTGTTCAATAAATCCTAAAACTGGAAAAGTTTATGGAGTTAATTTCCCTTCAATAACAATAAAAGACATGATAGAAGCACAGGTAAAACTTATTGATTATTTAAAGATTGAAAAGATATTTTGTGTCGCCGGTGGTTCAATGGGTGGTATGCAGGTTTTACAATGGGTATATTCTTATCCAAATAAAGTGGTTACGGCTTTACCGATGGCTACAACTTTCAGGCATACTCCCCAACAGATTGCATTTAATGAAGTAGGAAGAAGGGCTATTACCGGTGACCCGGCTTGGTATGATGGTGATTATTATGAAAAAGGGTTTCCAACAAACGGTCTTTCTATAGCCAGAATGCTCGGGCATATAACATATATGAGTGATATTTCTATGAAAGAGAAGTTTGGCCGGAAATTAAAAAGTAATGAAAATTATGATTTTGATTTAGATACAGGATTTGAAGTTGGAGAATATTTAAAGTATAGAGGCGAAAGTTTTGTCCAAAGGTTTGATGCTAATTCATATCTTTATATTACCAGAGCCATAGATTATTTTAATTTGGGAGATAATAAAGATATTATAAAACGATTTAGTGGAATAAAAACAAAATTTTTGGTTGTCTCATATTCTCATGATTGGCTATATCCGACATATCAGTCCAAAGAAATTGTTAAAGTTTTGAAATATTCATTAGTTAATGTTACCTACTGCGAAATATCATCCACATATGGCCACGATGCTTTTCTTATAAAAAACGAAGAACAGGAATCGCTTGTTCGTCACTTTTTAAATAATGCGTATCAGGGGTTAAAAAATGGCAAATAAAAGATTTGATTATGAAATAATACTTAAAATTATAGAAAGAGATTCAAAAGTTCTTGATTTAGGTTGTGGAGATGGCGAACTTTTAAGATTACTTAAAGAGAAAAATAATGTGAAGGGTGTCGGTATTGAAAATGATGAAAAAATGATTTATGAATGTGTTGAAAAAGATGTTACCGTAGAGCATGCTGATCTAGATGAAGGTTTGCAGGATTTTCCAGATAAATTTTTCAATTATGTTATACTTAATTTTACATTACAGGAAACTAAAAATCCAAAGGAAGTGATACATGAGGCCTTAAGAGTTGGGAATAAAGTCATAGTATCTTTCCCCAATTTTGCATTTCATTTAGTAAGGTACTATATCGGTTTATTAGGAAAGACACCACAGACCAAAGCTTTACCATATAGATGGGATGAAACTCCAAACTTGCATTATTTTACCATAAAAGATTTTATGGATTTCTGTAAAATAGAAAAGATTGTTATAGATGAGTTTATTGGTTTTACTGGTAGAAAAGTAGTGAAATTCGTACCGAATTTTTTTGCAGAACAAGCAATTTTTATAATAGGGCAATAAAGGGGACAGCGACTTTTATTTTTAATGGTGCCGGAGGAGAGACTTGAACTCTCATGCCCTTGCGGACGGAGGATTTTGAGTCCTCTGCGTCTACCAGTTCCACCACTCCGGCAAGTTTAGTAGTAAGTATAAAAATTTTAACATTTTAATTATGTAATTTCAACAAAAATTGTATTGACTTTTAATTAAATTTATGTAATAATATTAAATAAATTTTCCGTAGATGGAAAGAGGAGGTAGTTATGTTAAAAGTTATAGTGGTTGTTATAAGTATTTTGATTGTAAGTAATGTTTATAGTCAGGAGGTTGTCGCCCCAAAAGTTAGCGTTACACCGGAAATTACTCCTCCAGTCGAAGTTATTACTCAAGAAGCAGTTAAACCTGTTCTGCCTGATATATCCTTTAAAGAAGTTATTAAAAGACCGGCTAAAACTGTATGTGCTGTAACTGGGTCTCCTTTAGAAGTTACAGATAAAACGCCGTTCATTGTATCAAAAGAAGGGACTGTTTATTACTTTTTAAATGAAGAGGCAAAAATGAAGTTTCAGGCAGCAGGTCAATCATGGAAATATGTAAGAGATATTTTAACATGTCAGGTATGTGGTACTCAAGAAAAGAAAAGAGGTCGTGGAACACAATTTTTTCAGGAAGCAAGATATGAAGGAAGGGCATATTTCTTTTGCAGCAATACTCACAAAATAGAATTTATGAAAGATCCTGGAAAATTTAATCCTAAACCCGTGGCTATAATAGTTAAAAACCCGAAACCTAAGCCTCCAAAAAAACCAGCAAAAATTAAAAAACCAATTTCACCTACGACTGAGGAAGTTAAAGTTCCAATTAAAGAGGTTACTCCAGAGATAACACCGGAAGCAGGTTTGGTTACTCCAGAAGTAAAATCAGAAATTATTGTAGTTACACCAGAAGCACCAGCAGTAGAAACTACTAAAGAAGTTCCAGTGGTACCTATAGAGGAAATTACCAAATAAGGGTGTTATGCCCAAGAGAAAAGACATAAAGAAGATTTTGTTGATTGGCTCTGGTCCAATTGTCATTGGACAAGCGTGTGAATTTGATTATTCAGGCACCCAAGCATGTAAATCATTAAAAGAAGAAGGTTATGAGGTTGTCCTCGTAAATAGTAATCCTGCCACAATAATGACTGACCCCGAATTTGCAGATAAAACTTATATTGAACCTGTTACTTCAGATATAGTAGGAAAAATCATAGAAAGAGAAAGGCCAAATGCTTTACTACCTACCATTGGCGGTCAAACAGGATTGAATGTTTCAGTAGAATTAGCCGAAAAAGGGATCCTTTCTTATTATAATGTCGAATTAATTGGGGCAAAACTATCCGCTATAAAGAAAGCAGAAGATAGAATCCTTTTTAAAGAGGCAATGCAAAAAATAGGTTTATCTGTCCCAAATAGTTTTCCTGCATATAGTGTTGAAGAGGCTATTCATATATCAAAAGAACTTGGATTTCCGCTTATTATCCGTCCATCTTTTACTTTAGGTGGAACAGGAGGAAGTATTGCCTATAATTTAGAAGAATTAAAAGAGAAAGCAAGAATTGGAATTGAAGCAAGTTTAATTAAACAGGTTCTTTTAGAGCAGTCAGTTATTGGTTGGAAAGAGTACGAACTGGAAGTAATGCGTGATTTAAAAGACAATGTTGTTATCATCTGTTCAATAGAAAACTTTGACCCTATGGGAATTCACACTGGAGATAGTATTACAGTTGCTCCAGCGCAAACTTTAACTGATAAAGAGTATCAAGTTTTAAGAGATGCATCTATGTCCATTATGAGAGAAATTGGTGTTGATACTGGTGGCTCAAATATCCAGTTTGCAGTTAATCCCGACAATGGAAAAGTTGTAGTAATTGAAATGAATCCAAGAGTTTCTCGTAGTTCTGCTTTAGCTTCAAAAGCAACAGGTTTTCCAATAGCAAAGATTGCCGCAAAACTTGCTGTTGGCTATACCCTGGATGAAATACCAAACGATATTACTAAATATACATATGCTTCTTTTGAACCTGCTCTAGATTATGTCGTAACTAAAATTCCAAGATGGGCTTTTGAAAAATTTCCAGGAACGGATGAAGTTTTAAATACACAGATGAAATCAGTTGGAGAGGTTATGGCTATAGGTAGAACCTTTAAAGAGTCGTTTCAAAAAGCAATCAGGTCGTTAGAAATTGATAAGTATGGTTTAGACAAAGATGATCTTAAGCCAACTTTATTAGAAATTAAAAATAAGTTAATAGTGCCAAACTGGGAAAGAATTTATTATATAAGAGAAGGTTTTAAAGCAAAACTCACCTTAGATGAAATTTTTGAGTTGTCAAAAATAGACAGATGGTTTTTGTATAATATTAAAGAGATTGTGGAGATGGAAGAAAAAATAGTAAAATATAAACATAAAAATAAATCAAAAGAACTTGTAAATATTATTAAAGAAGCAAAAAGATATGGATTTTCTGATAAGTTTTTAGCAAAGTTACTTAATCAGACAGAAGAAAAAGTCAGGAAATTTAGATTTAAACATAATATTTTGCCAGTTTATAAAATGGTTGATACCTGTGCTGCAGAATTCGAAGCATATACACCATACCTGTATTCTACTTACGAAGAAGAAGATGAAGCATTACCTACTAAAAGAAAAAAGATAGCCATATTAGGTGGTGGCCCAAATAGAATAGGACAGGGTATAGAATTTGATTACTGTTGTGTTCATGCTGCTTTTGCACTTAAAGAAGATGGATATGAAGTTATTATGATTAACTGTAACCCGGAGACAGTTAGTACTGATTACGATACTTCGGATAGATTATATTTTGAGCCATTAACATTAGAGGATACTTTGCATGTCTTATTTCGCGAGAAACCGGATGGAGTAATTGTTCAGTTTGGTGGGCAAACTCCTTTAAAACTTGCAATTCCACTTGAGAAAGAAGGTGTGAAAATTATAGGAACATCACCAAAAAATATTGATATGGCTGAGGACAGAAAATTGTTTGGTAATCTTTTAAATAAATTAAAAATACCACAAACTGAGAATGGAACGGCTAGATCAGTAAAAGATGCAGTTAAAGTAGCTAAGATAATTGGTTATCCAGTTTTAGTTAGACCGTCATATGTTTTAGGCGGCCGGGCCATGGAAATAGTATATGATGAATCCGAATTGGAAAATTTTATAAAATCAGCATTAATTGTTTCAGGCGACCATCCAGTTCTTATTGACAAATTTCTTGAAGATGCAGGTGAGATAGATGTTGATGCGGTCTCAGATGGTAGAAAAACCGTTATTTGTGGAATTATGGAACATATTGAAGAGGCTGGAATTCATTCCGGTGATAGTGCCTGTGTTATTCCACCTTATTCTCTTTCGGAAACTCAAATAGAGACTATTAAAAAATATACTTATTCTCTGGCCAGAGAACTTAAAGTAGTAGGGCTGATGAATATTCAATATGCTGTTAAAGGAGATATTATATATGTACTTGAAGTTAATCCTCGTGCATCAAGAACTGTTCCATTTGTAAGTAAAGCCACTGGAATTGCTTGGGCAAAAGTTGCGGCCAGAGTAATGGCGGGTAGAAAATTAAAAGATCTGGGAATAGATAAAGAAGTTGAAATAAAACATATTGCTGTGAAAGAATCTGTTCTTCCATTTGTTAAGTTTCCGGGTGCAGATTCAGTCTTAGGTCCTGAGATGAAATCTACCGGTGAGGTTATGGGCATAGATACTGATTTTGGCCGGGCTTTTGCAAAGTCTCAAATAAGTACAGGTACTGCCTTGCCTACAAAAGGGATAGTTTTCATAAGTGTAAAAAACAAAGACAAAAGGGCTATAATATTTATCGCTAAGAAGTTAGCCGATATGGGATTTAAGATATTAGCCACAAGAGGAACAAGTGAAACTCTTTTAAAAAATAGTATTGATGTGAGTGAGGTAAATAAAGTAGGAGAAGGCAGGCCAAATATAGTTGACTGCATAAGCAATAAAGAAGTAAATTTAATCATAAATACTCCATCCGGTAAAGGTCCTAAAACAGATGAGTTTTATATAAGAAGAGCAGCCATAGTTCATAATGTCCCTTGTATTACCACAATATCCGGAGCGCAAGCAGCCGTAAACGGAATAGAATCCCTGTTAAAAAGAGAACTATCAGTTAAATCACTACAAGAATATTTTTAAAGGGGACAGCGACTTTTATTATTGACAATAAACATGATATTTGATAATATTAAAATATGCCAAGAATAAAACGAGTAGTAGTAGTTGGAACGCCACACCACATAACACAGCGAGGAAATTACCGCCAGAAAGTATTTGATTCTGATGAAGACCGTAAGCAATACCTGTCATGGATAGAAGAATACAGCAAGAAATATAATGTTGAAATCATAGCATATTGTTTAATGTCAAACCATATTCATTTTGTAGTAGTGCCAACCGAAGAAAGAAGTATTGGTAAACTATTCAATACTGTACATATGAGATATTCGCAGTATTATAACAAAAAAAAGAAGCAAAGTGGACATTTGTGGCAGGGGAGATTTTATTCATGTATATTAGATGAGGATTGTCTGAAAGAAGCAACAAGATATGTAGAGAGAAATCCTGTAAGGGCAAAAATGGTAGAGAATACAATAGAGTGGAAGTGGTCAAGTGCAAAGAACAACATTGGAGAAGGTTGCGGAGAAATAGATGTATTAGGAATAAAGAAATACTTAAAGATAGATGGTAAAGAATGGAACGAGTTTATAAGTGAGAAGGATAGTGAGGAGTTTGTACATAATATAAGGAAAGCAACAAATATGAGCAGAGCGATAGGGAAAGAAGAATTTATAGAGAAATTAGAAAAGAAGATTGGCGTAGGATTGAAACTGGTTGGACGTGGGAGACCTTGGGATGGAGACATTCGAGGAAAAGAAAAAATAAAAGTCGCTGTCCCCTTTATATGATGACGAATAAATCGCAAACAGTTGTAGAACATTTAGAGGAACTTAGAAAAAGAATAATTATTTGTATTGCTTCATTTCTGGGACTTACTTTTTTCTTTTTCTGTCTGCCATCTTTTCATAATTCTTTTTCAAATCAAATTATTAAATATTTACAAAATTATTTTTTAAAAAATATTTTGTCACCGTTTAGTTTAAAACTTATTTTTTTAGACCCACTTGAGCCAATTTTTGTCTCTATGAAAGTTTCCGCCTTACTTAGTGTTTTAATTTTGATTCCTTTATTTCTCTATCAGACATTTGCTTTCATTTCTCCTGCATTTACTTTAAATAAAAGAAGACAAATAGCATGGTTTTCGTTAGGTGGAATTGTCTTTTTTGCCATAGGTGGGTGTATTTCGTTTTTTTTATTAATTCCTCAAACATTTAAAATACTTATAGAATATGGATTATCTACTGGTGCATCTCCACAATTTACAATAGGCAAATTTTTTAATTTCTTATTATGGATGTTTTTAATTTTTTCTTTACCATTTGAACTTCCAATTGTACTTGGATTTTTAACATACACTGGGATAATTTCAACAGAGAAGCTAAAAAGTATTAGAAAACCAGCATATGTTGGAATAGCAATTTTTTCTGCTGTAGTAACTCCGGACCCAACACCTTTTTCTATGTTAATTTTAACTTCTATTTTAATATTACTTTATGAATTCGGGATTTTAATTTCATTGTTTTTTAAATGGAGGGAAAATAAATGAGTTTATCAATACAGTTTTTAGGTGGAGTACGCACCGTAACAGGTTCTAAGTTTCTTTTAACTAATAATAAAACAAAAATATTAATAGACTTTGGAATGTTTAGAGGAGAAAATAATATTACACAAAGGAATTACTTAGATTTTGAGTTTAATCCCTCGGAAATCTCTTATTTGATTTTAACCCATGCTCATATAGACCATAGTGGATTAATTCCTAAACTTACAAAAAAAGGATTTAAAGGAAAAATTTTAGGCACAAAGCCAACAAAAGATTTATGTAAAATAATGCTGGCTGATTCTGCTTATGTTGAGAGTATGGAATTAGAATGGAAAAACAGAAAGAGAATAAGATCAGGTTTGCCACTTTTAGAGCCATTATATACTATAGAAGATGCTAATAAAAGTATTGGATTTTTTGAGGCAGTTGAATATAATAAGTTAATAGATTTAAAAAATGGGGTCAGAGTCAAATTTTTGGATGCCGGCCATATTCTTGGTTCTTCTCTAGTGGAAATATATTGCAAAAATAATAGTAAAGAAACAAAACTTGTTTTTTCAGGGGACATAGGAAGTCGTGGTCAAGAAATTATTTGTGACCCGGCTAAATTATCATATGCGGACTATTTGTTTATTGAATCAACATATGGAGATAGATTACATAAGAGCAGAAAAGAAACTATAAAAGAATTTGAATCCACAATAGGTAGTGCTAAAAGAGACAAAGGCAATATAATAATTCCTGCTTTTGCCGTTGAAAGAACTCAAGAGATTGTTTATGAATTAAGTAAGTTGTATAGAAGTGGTAAACTAAATGGATTTACTGTTTATATGGATAGCCCCCTGGCTATTTCTGCTACAGAAATTTTTCAGAATAATATGAATTATTTTGACATGGCTACAAAAAAAATGTTAAAAAGGGGCGATAATCCATTTTCTTTTCCAATACTTAAATATCTAAAATCACAAGAAGATTCAAAATCATTGAATAGAATCAAAAGTAATGCTATTATAATCTCAGCCAGTGGAATGTGTGACGGTGGTAGAATTAAACATCATTTAAAACATAATTTATGGCGTGAGGAATGCATTGTAGTTTTTACTGGTTATCAAGCAGCTGGAACATTGGGGAGGGCAATAGTCGATGGTGCAAAAGTAGTTAAAATATTTGGCGAGGAAATAGCAGTTAAAGCAAAAATTTATACTCTGGGTGGTTTTTCATGCCATGCCGATAGAGATGAACTATTAAAATGGGTTTCAAATTTTAAAAACAAAAATATGGAAGTATTTGTTATTCATGGTGAAGAAAAATCTTCTACTTCTTTTGCTTCATATGTTAAAGATGAATTAAAACTTAAAACTTATGTGCCAAGTCTGGGAGAGAAGGTAGATTTATGATGCATTTATTAGATGCAAAAATAATATTTAATAAAAAAGTCTCAAAAGAATATTACAATTTAAGATTACTGGCTGATGTGGTTTCAAAAGAATCCATACCTGGACAGTTCATGGCTATTAAGGTAAATAATTTAAATTTTCCGCTTTTACGAAGGCCAATGAGTATTTATAAAATCAATCCACCTTTTATAGAAATACTTTATAAAATAAAAGGTGATGGAACAAAAATACTTTCCAAGAAAGAAACAGGAGAAATTTTAAGTATTATGGGTCCATTAGGAAATGGATTTGATCTAAAAGAAGATTTTAAAATAGCAGTTTTAATTGGTGGAGGATATGGTCTTTCTCCCTTGGTTGCGTTAAATCAAAAATTACAAAGTATTGGTAAAAAAACTATCATAATTATTGGGGCTAAGACAAAAGAACTGATTTATAAAAAAGATTTTAATAATGCCAAAATTTGTACAGATGATGGTTCATTAGGTCTGAAGGGTATGGTTACGGATTTACTAAAAAAAACATGCAAAAACTTGAGTAATAATGATACAGTAATATTTGCTTGTGGACCGAAAGAGATGTTAAAAAAAGTAAGTTTAATAGCAAAAAAAAATAAAATAAGGTGTCAGGTTTCTATGGAAGAACTCATGGGATGTGGAATTGGAGTTTGTTTATCATGTGTTTGTGCGTCTAAATCAAAAGGTAACCCCCGCACCTTCTGGTGCGTGGGTAAAATAAACCATAAAAGAGTTTGTATTGATGGACCCGTTTTTGATGCAGCGGAGATTATATGGTAGATTTAAGTGTAAATATTTCCAAAATTAAAATGAAAAATCCGGTCATGACTGCATCGGGCACTTTTGGATTTGGAGAAGAAATTTCTAAAATCTTTGATATAGGTTTACTTGGAGCGTTGGTTGTTAAAGGTATTACTTTAAAACCTAAATTAGGTAATAAAACACCTCGTCTAGCCGAAACTCCTTCCGGGATGCTAAACTCAATAGGATTGCAAAATCCTGGTGTTATATCCTTTATAAAAGATAAACTTCCAAAATTAAGAAATTATGATGTGCCAATTCTAATTAATATCTCTGGTAAAACTCTCGATGAATATGTTAAATTAACCAAAATATTAAATGATGAATCAGGTATATTCGGAATAGAAGTTAATATTTCCTGCCCTAATGTAAAATATAAAATGGGGAGATTATTCGCCCAGGATGAAAAAATGGTTTACAGTATTACAAAGAAAGTAAAAAAAGCAAGTAAACTTCCGATAATAATAAAACTTTCACCAGAAGTGACAGATATAAAAGTTATGGCCAAAGCAGCCGAAGAAGGTGGTGCGGATGCTTTATCCCTTATAAATACGATAACAGGTATGGCCATAGATATAAATACTAAAAGACCTAAGCTGGCAAATATTACTGGTGGGCTTTCAGGACCTGCTATTAAACCTATAGGAGTGAGATGTGTTTGGCAGGCATATAACACTGTGAAAATTCCAATAATTGGTATGGGTGGTATAATGAATACAGACGATGCCATAGAATACATTATCGCTGGAGCAAGTGCGATTGCAATCGGGACAGGTAATTTTATAGACCCTTTTACTTGTTTAAAAGTGATAGAAGGGATAGAGAATTATTTGGTGAAAAATAAGATTTCAAGTGTTAAAGATTTAGTAGGAAAATTAAAGATAAAAGGAAAGTAATGAAGAAAATTAGAAAACGGTATTTACCTGAAGGCTGGTATCCAATAGATAAGGATGAATGTAAACAGGAAATTGGTAATTTTATAGAAAAAAACAAGAAAAAAAATGTTGTAAGTAATTGTAAGATTGGTGGAGTTGTTCCTCATGCGGGCTGGTATTTCTCAGGGGAGATTGCTACTTTAGTTTATATGAATTTAGAAAAACTTAAACCTGATTTAGTTGTTGTTTTTGGTGGTCATTTAGCCAGTAGTGATGAACCACTTATTGTTACAGATGATGCCTGGGAAACACCTTTGGGAGAAATAGAAATTGATAAAAATATAATAAATGATCTAGTTAAAAAAATTCATTTTGATACAGACGAATGGGGAGATAATACAATAGAAGTTCAACTTCCATTTATAAAATATTTTTTTAGTAATTCAAAAATTCTACCAATCAGACTTCCACCATCAGAAAAAGCAATTAAAGTAGCAGAAAATTTAACATCTTTATTAGAAGAGAAGGATGTTAACTTTATATCAATAGGAAGTTCGGATTTAACTCATTATGGTCCTAATTATGGGTTTTTAAGTCATGGAACTGGGAAAAGTGCATTAGAGTGGGTAAAGAAAAATGACGAAGAACTAATAGACCTTGCTGTTAATATGCATCATGAAAAAGTAATTGAGCATGCTAATAATAATGATAGCGCATGTTCAGCTGGAGCCATGGCTGGAGTGGTGGCTATGGCTAAAAAATTTGGTATAAATAAGGGAATACTTTTAGAATATAAGACAAGTTATGAAGTCATGCCTGATGATTCTTTTGTTGGCTATGCTGGTATTGTATGGGGTCAAACCTTGAATGTGGAATGCAGAAAAGACACAAATGCCAGCAACAGCAGATAAATTTTATTTTCTTCAAACTGTCTTCGGCAACACTTCTTTTGTACGGGGAACATTATGTCAAAAAACATTTTAATTATAAACGGAGCCACTCGAATTAATGGGAATACTGATCTGAATTGATTGTACTTGCGTCTCCACTATATTGGTGCAGTGTTACTGGATTGATGAAGACCTTTCTTGATAGGCTTTTCTTTTATTATCATCCTCAAAATAGAAGTTTAATTTTGGGTAAAAAAGCAATTATAGTAACATTGATGAATCAAAAAGATGTAGCACATGAATCAGAAGTAATAGTAGAATTCTACAATCGTTTATTTAACTGTCTTGGTGTCAAAATTGTTGATATGGTTTTTTTCAGTGATATTATGGAGAAAGGAGCAGTTCTGAATAAACCAGAATATACCAATCAGGCGTATTCCATAGGGAAAAATTTGATAAATCGGATTTGAAACAGCAGATAACAACAGACCAGAAGAAAAACGGATTGAAGGATTGAAGAAAAATAAAAGTCGCTGTCCCCTTTAAATGATAAATTTTTCACCTTCAAATGTTATCAGGTTTTTCAATATTGATTCAGTATTTTGTAGTTCAAATATATTTTTACCAATTATATCTAATCCAAAATTCCTTTTTGACATTTCATTAGCATATGTTATTTTGTTAGTATTGTCAAGAATCAGGACTTCTGTTTTGTTAATAGACATAATAAATTTTTTAAAATAATCCAGGTCAATACTTTTTTCCTTTAAATTTTGTTGCCCATCTTTTTTTTCTGTGATTAGTGAAATTTGGTTTTTTATGCCTTTGTTAATTTTGTAAAAAATTATTACCAATATAATAATAATTATAATATAAAGCCCTGAAAATTTTAAACAAAAATCTGTTATAGAATTTGTAATTTTATTTTTACTAAGGAATATCTGTATTAGAAATTTTTCATTTTTATTAGTTAAAATTTTTGAAAATTGTAACTCATCAGTTGTTTCTTTAAGATTTTCTGAAAAGTATTCAATTTTATAAATATTATTTATTTCATCGGAATTTGTGTGTGCTATTATTTTACCTGAACTATCTTGAATACATATTTTAATAATATCGGGTTGATTCTTTAAAAAATCGATATAAGAGAATAACATTAAATCATCATTTGCATTTAAACTTTCTTTAAGTTCTTTTTCTAACGAAAGCAAATATATGTTACCTTTATCTATTAACTGGGATTTTATGGAGTGTGTGAATAACTGATTAAATAATGATATGTTTATCAATGTCCAAATTGTGATTGTAATTAAAATTATTATAATTAAAGTTTTTTTCATATTTTAAACAAAAACTACTTGAAAAGTATTTCTTTATTTGTTATAATAACATATAAAATTAATATAGTCAAACAATTTGGAGTTAGTTAGATGGCTAAAAATATTAATGAAACATTAAATGTTATGTTGGAAAGGAGAGCATCTGACCTTCATCTGAAGGTAGGAAGGCCTCCACTTATTAGAATTGATGGAAAAATTGTGCCATTGGAAATGAGTAATTTAATTGAAGAGGAAATAGAAGAGATTGCCTTTAATTTAATGAATTCAAAACAAAGAACAAGGTTTTCTGAAGTTAATGAGTTAGACCTTGCATATTCTCCATCAGGGATGGTACGTTACAGAGTAAATATTTTCAGACAAAAGGGTAGTGTAGAAATAGTAATTAGGATGATACCTAAAATAATTCCTACTTTAGATGATCTTAATCTTCCGCCTGCTTTGAAAAAAATAGCATTAGAATCAAGAGGTATAATATTAGTTACCGGTGCAGTTGGAAGTGGAAAGTCTACAACGGTTGCTTCAATGATTCAGTGTATGAATAATGAAATGCCATATCATATAATTACAATTGAGGACCCTATTGAGTTTTTACACACAGATAATAGGAGTAGTATAACTCAGAGAGAATTAGGAATAGATACTGAATCATATATAGTTGCACTAAAGTATGTTTTAAGGCAGGACCCTGATATTATATTTATAGGAGAGATGAGAGATTTAGATACTGTGGCTGCGGCAATTTCCGCAGGAGAAACAGGTCATTTAGTTTTATCTACCTTACACACTATAGATGCAAGTCAAACTATAGATAGAGTAATAGATTTTTTTCCATCTTATCAACAGAATCAAGTTAGAATGCAATTTGCAAATATTTTAACCGCCGTGATTTCTATAAGATTGGTGGAAAGAGCAGATGGTAAAGGTCGTGTTCCAGCGGTAGAAATTATGGTAGGAACACCAACTATAAAAGCGTTGATTAGAGAGAATAAACTTTCTTCTTTAAATTCTATGATTCAACAGGGTGCATCGCAGTACGGGATGCAAACATTTGACCAGGGTTTAGCCAGTTTATATAAAAAAGGATTAATTACTTTAGAAAAGGCAATTTCAGAAGCAACAAGTCCGAATGATTTAAAACTAAGTTTAAGTGGTATAATTTCCAGTACAGATTCAGCCAGAGAACATATTAAGTGATAAGGGATTGCCACGGTCGCCTAAGGCGACCTCGCAATGACATTGCGACACAGAGGATTAAAATGTTAAATAAAGAGGCAAAGAAAAAGTTACTACAGATAGCAAAAAAATCTATTGAGGAATATTTAAACAAAAAGAAATTACCCTGTTTTGATGTTACTGAACCAGATTTGCTACAAACAAGAGGTGTTTTTGTAACATTACATACAAAAGATGGAAATTTGAGAGGATGTATTGGTCATATGGTAACAAACGAACCACTTTATAAAGTAGTTTCTGAGATGGCTATAGAGTCTGCTTCTAATGACTCGAGATTTTCCCCGGTTACTAAACAAGAACTTAAAGATTTAAATATAGAGATTTCAATACTTACCCTATTAAGAAAGATAAAAAGTGTTAATGAAATAAAGTTAGGGACACATGGTGTTTTAATAAAACGAGGTTTTAATTCGGGTGTATTTTTACCACAGGTTGCAAAAGAAACTGGTTGGAGTCTGGAAGAGTTTTTATCCAATCTTTGTAGTGGTAAGGCTGGTTTATCAGAAGATGCATGGAAAGATAAAGATACAGAAATTTTTATTTTTGAAGTTGAGATTGTTTCAGAGGTGTCAAATGTCAAAAGCTGACTCCAAGATGAATTGGTTTAAAATATATAAACATAAAAATGGATATGTTGAATTAGTAAACAAAAGAAATTCTCCTTTGAAATATATTAATTTTGGTATTCTAAATTTAAATAAAGGTGAGGTATGGAAATCAAATACAAAAGATAATGAAACTGTTCTTATTGTGTTGTCTGGCAGGATGCAAGTAAATGTTCAAAACAAAACATTTAAGATTGGGATGAGAAAAGATGTGTTTTCTGGTAAACCTGAAGCAGTTTATATTCCACGAGAAGAGAAATACACTATTAAAGCATTATCTAACTGTGAAGTTGCTGTAAGTAGTGGGATGTCAGATGAGAAAAACGATCTGGTAATTATGAAGCAGAAAGATGTTAAACAAAGAGTTGCCGGAAAATATAACTGGAAGAGACAAATCTATGATATTGTAAATAATGAAATCAAAGCAGATAGATTAATTATAGGAGAAACTTATCATATGCCCGGTTGTTGGTCTTGCATACCACCACATAAACATGATACTGATAGACTGCCGAAAGAATCAAAACTTGAAGAATTGTATTTTTTTAAGATAATACCTGAAGAAGGATTTGGTTTTGAAAGAGTTTATAGTGAAGGAGAAAAATTTGATAAAGTTTTTGTCCTTAAGAATAATGCTTTGCTTTGTATGCCGTTTGGTTATCATTCCTTAGCCGTTTCACCAGGATACAGATTGTATTATTTATGGATTTTAGCCGGGGAAAAGAGAGTAGTAAAACAATATTTTGACCCTAGATATGAATGGTTAAATAAATGGTAGTCGCAGGCTTTAGCCTGCGTAAGGAGGTATTTTTATGATGAAAAAAATTGTTGTTTTATTTTTGTTTGTGATAATGTGTGAGGTGGATAGTAGTGAAAAAATCAAAATGGGTGTTTTGGATTTAGATGCATTAAATGTATCTAAAGACACAGGAGTTGCAGTTTCTGAAGTGTTAAGAACAGAATTTTTTAATACAGGCAGGTTTACTATTGTTGATAAGAAAAATATGGATAAAATCTTAAAAGAACAAGCATTTCAAAAGACTGGATGCACATCAACAGATTGCGCGGTTGAAGTTGGTAGAATATTAAATATCAGTAGTATCGTTACAGGCAGTCTTAGTAAAGTTGGGAATATCTTTATGGTTACTATTAGTCTGGTAGATGTTGAAAGTGCAGAAGAAAAATTAAGGGAAAGTGGTGAATGCAATTCCGAGGATAAATTATCCGAAGTAGCCAGAAAACTTGCTATAAATTTTGCAGGTAAAATGCCAGTAACAGGAAAGATAGTTAAACTCGGAGATACTGAAGTAATAGTGGATTTAGGTTCTGTAGATAATGTAACTTCGGGTATGAAATTTGTAGTTAACAGATTGAAGGAAGAAATTAAAGATGGAGCGGGTAGAGTTATAATGAAAGAATGGGATGATGTTGGAGAAATAGAACTTACTGAAGTTCAACAACAAGCCTCAAAAGCAAAAGTGTTAAATAAAAAGAAATCCTTTATAGAAGGTGATGTTGTAAAAATTGGTGAGTTAACACCTGTTGTGGTGAAGGTACCTCTTAAAGTTACAGAGAAAGTATCAGTACCTGCTTCTACATCTATCCCAACTGCATTTGATGCGGTGTGGCGTTCTGCATTGCTGCCTGGCTGGGGACAGTTTTATAATAAAGATGACTTAAAAGGATGGGTATTTACAGTAGCCGGGGCATTGATGGGACTTGCAACAATAACGAGTTATGCAGACATGCAGAAAAACTATGATCAATATAAGAATGCTACGGACCCAAATACAATAGAAAATTATTATCAACAGGCAAATTATAAATATCAAGATTTTAAACGATTTGCTTTAACATTTGGAGTTGTCTGGGCATTAAATGTCATAGATTCCGCAATTTCTTTTAATCCAGAAAAGCAAAAGGTAGAATTAATAAATAGTAAGGTATTTTGTAAACTTGATGATAATAATATAAAATTAGGATACACTTTCAAATGGTAAAAATGAAAAAAGAACATAAATCAATAATTGCAAATTTAACAATATCTATTTGCGTATTTCTCTTTATATTATTTTTATTTAGATTTTTAGGGGTATTTCAAACAGCAGAATTAAAAGGTTTAGATATATTGTTTAACTGGCGAGGTAGCAGAATTCCAAGTGATAAGATAGTTATATTAAGTATTGACGATAGATCATTTGAAGAATTAGGAGTGTTTCCCTGGCCAAGAAGTATATACGCCACAGTTATAGATAATTTAAAAAAAGCAGGAGCAAAATTAATCTGTTTTGATGTAGAATTTGCAACTTCTGGTTCTATTAAGGAGAATGATATTCTGTTTGCAAAGGCAGTTAAAAAAGCAGGTAATGTAGTTTCAATAAGTACATTTACAGAAGATATAAATGAAGCTATGTTGCGTTATAAAAAGCATAATTTACCCATAGAGATTCTTAGAAATTCTTTAGCCGGTTTTGGATTTTCAAGTTATGAAAGAGAGATAGATGGTTTTGTTCGTAAAGCACAACTTTTTACAGAGTATAACAGTAAGACTTTTTACACATTTCCTGTTAAAGTATTAAGTTTGTATTTAAATGTCTCTGATGAATATATTGTAAATAAGGTTAGAAATAAATATAAAGGATTTAAAGATACAATTTTAATAAATTATACAGGTCCTGTTAAAACATTTGAAACAATTCCATTTTTTACAGCGGTTAAGGTTAAAGATGGGACATCTTTGAATATTTTTAAAGATAAAATAGTCCTCATAGGTTCAACAGCACCAATATTACACGATGAGTTTTATACTTCTTTTAGATTGCTACCCGGAGTAGAACTTCATGCTAATGTAATTAATAATATACTAAAAGAAGATTATTTAATAAAAGCAAGTGATTTAATTAATAACCTTATTTTATTAGTCATGATTCTTGTTAGTTCTTTCTTCGCGTTTAAGTTCAGTCCTTTTAAGAGTATTATTTTCAACATAGGATTTATCGTTGTATTTTTAATAGTTGCATTTTATTTATTTATTAGCGATTACTGGATAAATACTTCAACTTCTTTATGGGCAGTAGTTTTTAGTTATACAGCAAATGTTGCCTATAAAGCAGTAACAGAAGGCAAAAGAAGAAAACAAATAAAAAATATGTTTCAAAGGTATGTAAGCAGGCAGATAGTTGAAGAACTTTTAAAGGACACAGATAAACTAAAATTAGGTGGTAAAAGAGAAAGGGTTACTATTTTCTTTTCAGATATCAGGAATTTTACAACTTTATCTGAAAAATTAGAACCAGAAGAAGTTGTTGACTCATTGAATAAATACTTTACAGAAATGACAAATATAATATTTAAATATGGTGGAACTGTTGATAAATTTATGGGTGATGCTATTATGGCTTTATTTGGTGTACCTGTTAAAGGTCCTAATGACGAAGAATCATCAGTTCGAGCTGCAATAGAAATGCAAGAGAGAATGAAAAAACTTAGAGATTTGTGGAAAGGGCAGGCTTTTGAAAATCTTGAAATTGGGATTGGTATTAACTCTGGAGATGTTATTGTTGGTAATATTGGCTCTGACATACAAAGGCAATATACTGTTATAGGTGATACGGCTAATATCGCTTCAAGGTTAGAAACTTTAACAAAAGAGTATAAAGCATCAATAATAATTAGTGATAGTGTTTATGATAAAGTAAAAGATATAATTTTGGTAAAGGATTTAGGGGAATCTCCTGTGAAAGGAAAAACTGAAAAAGTAAAAATATACGAGGTTCTTGGATTAAAAAAATTATGAAAATTGCATTATTTATAGTTTGTTTTATTAGTTTTTCGTATTCGCAAGAAACATCTGATTTATCTAAGATTCATTATGAAAAAGGGTTGGATTATTATAAGAATAGTGAATTAGATAAAGCAAAAGCAGAATGGCAAAAGTCATTAGAGTTTTGCCAAGGTTATGAGCTGTCTATTAAATATCTTAAGATTTTAGAAGAAGAGAAGTTTATAGAATACCAGAAAGATTCTTTTAACACTATAATAAAGGATTTCTTTGAGAATGGATTGTGTTACTATCGGAAAGGAGATTTTAAAAAAGCAGTTGAAGAATGGAAACAAGCGCTATCACTTTCTCCTGACAATAAGCAGATTTTAACTTTTATAAAAAAGACCGGTAAAGAAGTAAAAGAAGCAGAAGAAGTAAAAAAAGTAAACCCCGCACCCTCTGGTGGTGCGTGGGTAAACCCCGCACCCTCTGGTGGTGCGTGGGTAAACCCCGCACCCTCTGGTGGTGCGTGGGTAAACCCCGCACCCTCTGGTATCACGAAGGTAAAAAAAGAAAAAACTGTTGATGAAAAAAAAGTTTCTGGATTATATTATATGGGTTTAAAATATTATAAACAAGGCAAAATAAATGAAGCGATAGAACTATGGGAGCAGGTTTTGAAACTTGACCCAAATAATGAGAAAGCTAGGAAAAACTTAGAAAAAACAAGAAATTTATTAAGATAGGGAGATATTATGAATCTAGTTATTGTAGGTGCACAATGGGGTGATGAAGGGAAAGGTAAAATTATTGATTTTTTAGCTAGACATGCTGATATGGTTGCCAGGTATCAAGGTGGGAATAATGCAGGGCATACTGTTGTTTTAAATAAAAAAAAGTATGTCTTACATTTGATACCATCTGGTATTTTACATCCAGGTAAAAAATGTATTATAGGGAATGGTGTCGTCATTGATCCGGAATATTTATTAGAGGAAATTGATTATTTAAAGAAAGATGGGATAAGTTTGAATAATAGATTGATTATAAGTGAAAATGCTAATGTTATATTTCCGTATCACAGGTTATTAGATAAATTGGCTGAGGAAAAAAGTAAAAGTAGCAAAATAGGGACAACAAACAGAGGTATTGGTCCTTCCTATGTAGATAAAGTTGGAAGACTTGGCATAAGGATGATTGATTTATTAAACAAAGAAATTTTACTTGAAAAGTTAGAAAGAAATCTTCCCTTGAAAAATTTTATAATCAAAGAATATTATAATAATAAACCTTTTAATAAATATAAAATATTAAAAGATTATTTATCATACGGCCATAAGTTAAGGGAGTATATTAAAAATACTACGATTATAATTAATCTGGCTATAGAGAAAAAGAGTAATATATTATTTGAAGGTGCCCAGGGGACTATGCTTGATATTGATTTTGGTACATATCCATATGTAACTTCATCTAATGCAACAGCCGGTGGAGTTTGTGCCGGAACCGGAGTTTCGCCTGTTTTTATCAATAAAGTTATTGGTGTGGCCAAGGCCTATACGACAAGAGTAGGCTTAGGTCCATTTCCAACTGAATTATCTCATGATGCGAATAAATTATTAAGGGATAAAGGCCATGAATATGGTGCGACAACAGGTAGACCTAGAAGATGTGGTTGGTTTGATGCTGTTGTCGTAAACCATTCCAGAATGATTAATGGAATTGGAAGTTTAGCCATAACTAAATTAGATGTGTTAAGTGGTTTAAAAGAGATAAAAATATGTGTAGGATATAAATACAAGAATAAAACGATGAAAGAATTTCCTAATGATTTAAAAGTGTTAAGAGAAATAAAACCTGTATATAAGAGTGTTAATGGTTGGCCGGAAGACATAAGTAATTTAAAGAGATATAATTTATTGCCGGACAATACAAAAAGATATTTAGAAGAAATTTCAAAACAGGTAGGTTTAAAAATATCTGTATTATCTTTAGGACCTGAAAGAAAACAAACTTTAATATTGGATAAAAATGTATGGAAACTTTAAAGAAGTTTTTAATTATAGCAATTTTACTCTTTAGTGTTAATATTGTTTTGGCTTTCGCTGAAGATGAATTTAAAGTTATTATAGATGCGGGTCATGGTGGAAAAGATGGTGGTACTAGTTGTCTTGGATATAAAGAAAAAGATATTACCTTGGAAGTTGTATTGTTATTACAAAAAGTCATTTTAGAAAAAGAGCAGACATTAAAATCGCTACTGACAAGAAGTGAGGATAAATTTGTCTCACTTGAAGACAGGATTGTTTTTGCAAATCAATCACAAGGAAATTTATTTTTAAGTTTACATGTTAATTCTTCTCAATCCAAAAAAGATAATGGATTTGAAATATATTATAATGTACTTTCATCTGATGAGGCTGATAAAGAAAACAACAAAGAAAATACTCCTTTATTTATATTGTGGGATTTAGCCCAAAATGAATTTTTAAAAGAAGGTGCAGAGTTTGCTGATAAATTACAAGATTCAATAGAGACAATGTTTAACAAAGGTGAAGATAAAAAATTTAGTATGAGAAATAGAGGAATCAAACAATCATCGTTTATTCTTTTAAGGGGAATCCGAATGCCGGCTGTATTAGTTGAGATGGGTTTTATCTCTAATGTTTCTGATGAAGAGAATTTTAAACAAAAAGAATTTAAGGAAAAATATGTTGAGGCAATTTTTAATGCAATTTTAAGTTACAAACAAAAGAAGATACAGTGAAAAAAGTATTAATAATTTTAATATGTGTGCTTTCTTTGTATATATTGTTTAAGCTAATTAAATTAGTTTTATACCCAAATAAAGAAACCGCTATTCAATATACTACCCAGAGAAAGAGTGTAAAGTTATTTTTTGTTAATGAAGACGGCAATTTAAATAATGAAAACAGGGAAATCATTACTGATAAAACAATTCTTGAAGATGCAAAGATATGTATGCTTGAGTTAATAAAGGGTCCGCAAAAGAGTACTTTAATATCTGCTATTCCATCTTCAACAATATTAAGGGAATTGTACATAGATAATAATAAATGTGCTTACATTGATTTTAATAAAGGATTAATAGACAATCACCCTGGAGGAACCGCAGGAGAGTTAAATACTATTAATTCTATAATTAAAACACTTACAACTAACTTTGAACAAATTAACAGTGTTAAATTTTTAATAGATGGACAGGAAATTAACACAATTTCTGGGCATATAGATATTAGTGAGCCAGTGGAATTAAAATGAATAAAAACAATCCGATAGGAGTATTTGATTCAGGTCTTGGTGGTTTAACTGTTTTAAGGGGAATAATTAAATTCTTACCTTATGAGGATATAATATATTTTGGAGATACAAAACATCTACCTTACGGTTCAAAATCAAAAGAAACAGTAACAAGACTGGCTACATTAAATATTGAGTTTTTACTTAGAAAAAATGTTAAGATTGTGGTCATAGCCTGTAATACTACATCAGCTTTAAGTTTAAAGACATTACAAAAAATTTTCCGTGTTCCAATAATTGGTGTAATTGAACCAGGTTCTAAGGCGGCCAAAGAAAAAACCTTACTTAAAAGAGTGGGAGTTATTGGAACAACGGCAACTATCCAGAGTTTATCGTATTTAAAGGTAATAAAAAAAATGGATAAAAGTATTACCGTCTATGGAAAGTCCTGTCCTTTATTTGTCCCTTTAGTTGAAGAAGGTTACTTTAATGGGAAGATACCTTCATTAGTTGCAGAAAAGTATTTATCTTATTTTAAAGATAAAAACATAGACACTTTAATTTTAGGTTGCACACATTATCCGTTCCTGAAAAATGTTATTAAAAAAGTCATTAAGGTTAAATTAATAGACTCTGGAACTTTCACGGCACAAACAGTTGTTAAGATTTTAAAAAGCAAAAACTTGCTAAATAATGCAAGAAAAAAACCAAACTATAAGTTTTATGTTACAGATGATCCGGAAAAATTTAAGAAGATTGGAACTTTTTTCTTGAAAAAGAATATAAAAAGTATTAGTCTAATAGATGTGGAGTAATTATTGATGCTGAACGAAGGAGGATTGTTTGATGAGAATAGATGGCAGAGAAAATGACGAATTAAGAAATTTAAAAATAGTCAGGCATTATATAAAATATCCTGAAGGTTCTGTATTAATTGCATATGGTTTAACAAAGGTAATTTGTACGGCTACAGTTACTGAAGATGTTCCTTATTTTTTGAAAAGTGGTCAAAAAGGATGGATAACAGCAGAATATGGAATGATACCACGTTCAACTCCAGAAAGGGTAATTAGAGATTATTCAAAAGGTAAAATAGCGGGTCGGACTCAAGAAATACAAAGATTAATAGGAAGAAGTTTAAGGGTAGTTGTTGATTTAGAAAAATTAGGGAAAAGAACTATTTTTATAGATTGTGATGTTATACAAGCAGATGGAGGAACAAGAACGGCGGCTATTACAGGTTCATTTGTTGCCTTAGCCGATGCAATAGGATATTTGATTAATAAGGGCATGATAGAGGAAAATCCTATTAAGGGCTTTGTGGCTGCTGTTAGCGTTGGCGTGGTAAATGGTGAAAAAATGTTAGACCTTTGTTACGAAGAGGATTCAAAAGCTGAAGTTGATATGAATATTGTCATGACAGATTCAGAAAAATTCGTAGAGATACAAGGGACAGCAGAAAAGATACCATTTAGTAAAAATGATATGACCGACTTATTAAAGTTAGCATCTAAAGGTGCAAAAGAAATAATTTCCACACAAAAGAAAGTATTAAGTAAAAAGGTGTTATGAAAAACTTGGAAATAGTATTAGCCACAAGAAATAAAGATAAAATAAAAGAGATTAAGAAAATTTTAAAAAGTATTCCTATAAAGATATTAACTTTAAGTAATTTTAAGAGATTTCCTAATGTGAAAGAAAAGGGTAAGACAATAGAGCAAAATGCTATAAAGAAAGCTAAAATAATATCAAAATTTACCAATAAAATAACATTAGCCGATGATACTGGACTTGAAGTTGTGTATTTAAATCGTAAGCCTGGTGTTTATTCTTCAAGATTTGCTGGTTCGGGATGTAGTTATGATGATAATAACCAAAAACTTTTAAATCTTCTTTCGGGTATTCATATGATTAAGAGAAAAGCAGTCTTCAGGACTGTAATGGCCCTAGCCAAACCTGATGGAAAAGTTAAATATGTAGAAGGAAAATGTTTTGGGAGAATAAGCGAAAAGAAATTAGGTAAAAATGGTTTTGGGTATGATCCTGTATTTATACCAAAAGGATTTAGAAAAACATTTGCTCAGATGAAACCTTCTACGAAAAATAGAATCAGTCATCGTGCAAAAGCATTAGTTAAATCTAAAAAATTGTTGAAGTGTTTTCTGTCGGGGTGTAGCGCAGTTGGCTAGCGCACTTGCCTTGGGCGCAAGGGGTCCCCAGTTCAAGTCTGGGCACCCCGACCATAAATAAATATGATAAAACAAAATAAAATTCTAATTGGAATTTTACTTGGAATAATTGCAGGTGTTATAGATGTAATTCCAATGATATTGCAAAAACTAACATGGGATGCAAACCTTTCGGCATTTACTCTTTGGGTAATTGCAGGATTTATGATTTCAACTTCTAATTTGAAAGTTAAAGGAGCATGGAAAGGTTTAATCATAGCCATACTTTTACTTATTCCTGTCGGAATTCTTGTAATTTGGAAAGAACCGATGAGTTTAATCCCAATGAGTATTATGACAATTATTCTTGGCATCCTTTTAGGATATTTTATTGATAAAATTGGAGTGTAAAGGCAACAAAGGGGCAACAAAGGGGACAGCGACCTTTATTTTATTTAAATTTAATAGTCGCTGTCCCCTTTAACCATGAGAGGTGAAAGATGAGTAAAGAGATTATAAATACGAGAAATGCACCAAAGGTAATAGGACCGTATTCTCAGGCAGTAAAGGTAGATAAACTATTATTTATCTCTGGACAGATTCCTGTTGATCCGGTAACAGGTAGTTTAATATTAAGTGGAATTGAAGCACAAACAAAAAGAGTTATGGATAATATAAAGGCAATATTGGAATCATCTGGCGGCCATATGGATAAAATAGTTAAAACCACAATATATCTAAAGAGAATAGATGATTTTAAGTTTGTAAATGAAGTTTATGAAAAATACTTCTCTGGTGATTTTCCCGCAAGAACAACTGTAGAGATTTCAAATTTACCCAAAAAAGTAGATATTGAAATAGACGCTATCGCTGTCTTAGATTGATTTACCAAGTTAGAGAAAATTCTCTAATGAGGTTTACCCGCTTTTAAACATTTAGCACAGATTTTTCTGCCTTTTGATATTCTTAAGTTAGGGAATGCTCTTCTGTTTGCTTTTTTATTGGAATTAGAAACAGTGTGTACGGCCATAGCACCTTTACCACAGATTTCACATACTTTAGACATAATCCCTCCAAATTGAATTGAATTTTGTTTATATTTATGATAAATTATATCTAATATCAGTTAAAAAGTCAATGAAAGAATCTGAAATTAGATACATAAAGGGAGTTGGACCATATAAAGAGAATTCTTTAAAAAGAATTGGTATTAGTAGTATTGAAGATTTAATTTATTTTTTTCCCAGATGGAATGTTTGCCAGAGTCTTATTACTCCAATAGCCAGAGCAAAGGATAGCGAAAAATCTTTTATAAAAGGTGTTATAACTAATATTGAAGAAATAAAAAGAAGGGGTATAAATATTCTAAAAATTGAGGTGAATGATGGCACATCTACTTTAACCTGGGTATGGTTTAACAGACCATATTTAAAGCACATTTTCAAATTAGGGATGAAAGTCTTAATATATGATATCCTGACAAAAACAAGATGGGGATTACAAATCATTGGTGTAAAAGACAGTTACGAACTTATAACTGATGATGAGAATAATCAAATAGAAAAGGGTGAAATTCTTGGATTTTATAAGTCCACGAAAGTTTTAACCAATGAATTTTTTAGAGATGTAATCAGACATCTGTTAAATACTCATTTGAATAGTATTGAAGAAATTTTCCCATTTGGATTATTATCTACTTATGATTTGTATCGCATTAGAGAAGCCATTTTAAAAATTCACTTTCCAAATAGTTTGGAAGAATTAGAAAAATCTCGTCGAAGGTTGGTTTTTAATGAACTTTTTATGCTACAACTTTTCCTCGCAAAAAGAAAGATTTATCTGGGTAGAAAGATAAAAAACAGGAAGTATATTATGGAAAGTTCTAATATAAATAATTTAATAAAAAAATTGTCCTTTACTTTAACTAATGCTCAAGAAAGAGTTATTGAAGAAATAAAAAAAGACCTTTTTAATGAATGTCCTATGAATAGATTATTGCAAGGTGATGTTGGCTCAGGCAAAACCATAGTTGCATTAATCTCACTGCTAATTGTTTTAGAGAGCGGATATCAGGTAGCCATAATGGCTCCCACAGAAATACTTGCCGATCAACATTTTAATACATTTACTAAATTATTTAATCTAATTAGTTATAATAAAAATATGGTGTTACTTACCAGTAAACTTACATCTAAGGAAAGGAAAGCCGTTTTAGAGAAAATTAAAAACAAGGAAATTGATCTTGTTATTGGAACTCATGCTTTAATTCAAGAGGATGTTGAATTTAATAACTTAGGTTTTATAATAATTGATGAAAGGCATAAATTTGGAGTTTTTCAGAGATTAAGTTTAGAGTCAAAAGGAATGTTTCCTGATTGTTTAATGATGACCGCAACACCTTTTCCAAGAGCATTGGTTTTAACTCTTTATGGAGATACTGATTTATCAGTTTTAGATGAAATGCCTCCTGGCAGGAAGCCCATTTATACAAGGTGGGTAAGCGAGAAGCGTCGAGATGATATGTATGAATTCATAAAGAATAAATTAAAGATAGGAGAGCAAGTATATATAGTCTATCCATTAGTCGAGGAGTCGTCTAAATTAGACCTTAAATCAGCAGAGAAAGAAGCAGAGTATTTACAAGAAAATGTCTTTCATCAGTTTAAGGTAGGGCTTATTCACGGTAGATTAACATCAGATGAGAAAAACAAAATAATGGATGATTTTAAAAATAGAAAATTTGATATTCTTGTTTCAACAACAGTTATAGAGGTTGGTATAGATGTATCTAATGCTACAATAATCTTAATTGAACATGCTGAAAGGTTTGGATTAGCTCAGTTACATCAGTTAAGAGGAAGAGTCGGTAGAGGTTCTTCAAAATCTTTCTGTTTTTTAATAACAAGTTTTAATCTTACCAGTGAAGGATGTAGAAGATTAAAAATAATGGAGAAAACAACTGATGGATTTAAAATTGCTGAAGAAGATTTACAGATAAGAGGTCCTGGTGAACTCTTTGGGTTAAAACAACACGGCGAACTTGATTTAAAGTTAATTGATTTAAAGAAAGATTTAGAGATACTTGAGATAGCCAGAAAGGAAGGATTTAAAATAATTAAAGAAGATCCTGAGTTTTTAAAAGAAGAAAATGAAAAAATTAAGAAATATTTTGACAAAAGATTTAAAAAAGATGATTTGGAATTAGTTACGGTAAGTTAAAACAACAACAACCCCCTGCCCCCTTTATTAAGGGGGAATTAAAAGGGGGAATTAAATAACAGGAATAAAAATGAGAATAATATCAGGGATTGCAAAAAGCAGGAAGATAAAATTTCCATCTGATTTGGAGATAAGACCAATAAGCGATAGAGTGAAACAATCTTTATTTGAGATTTTAAAGTATGATATTGTAGATGCGAGAGTATTAGACCTTTTTGCAGGGACAGGAAGTATTGGCTTGGAAGCCATAAGCAGAGGTGCCATAGAAACTGTATTTGTGGATAATGACCATAAATGTATAAAAGCAATAAAAGAAAATATACATAACTTGAACTTTCAGGATAAAAGTAAAGTAATTAAAGGTGATGTTGAAAAGGTTTTAAACAACCCCCTAACCCCCTTTATTAAGGGGGAATCAAACAAGTTTAATATAATAATTTTAGACCCACCATATTTGAAAGGATTGGTAAAAAAAACATTGCAAAATCTGTTAAATAGTGATATTATAAATAAAGAAGGCTTAATTGTAGTAAAACATCACAAAAAAGAGCTAATAGACAACCTTGATAAATTCTATATATTTAAAGAAAGATTATACGGTGATACAAAGATTACTTTATTAATTAAAAAAGGGTAAATACCGCAGGCTAACCCTGTACCACTCGTTATACTCGGATACAGGACTAAAGAGCCTGCGACTACCAAAGAAAGGTGGGCAATTTATGAAAGCAATATATCCGGGAAGTTTTGACCCGATTACAAACGGGCATTTAGATATCATAAAAAGGGGGTTAAGAGTTTTTGAGCATTTGACTATTGCCGTAGTTATAAATACATATAAAAAACCTTTATTTTCTGCTGAAGAAAGAGTAAGGATGATTAAAGATGCTACAAAAGATTTTAAGAATGTCACCGTAGATAAATTTAACGGATTGTTAATAGATTATGTGAAGAAAGTTAAATGTAATGTTGTCATGAGAGGATTACGTGTTGTTTCTGATTTTGAATATGAGTTTCAAATGGCTTTAACCAATAGAAAGTTAAACAAAAACATGGAAATTATTTATATGATGCCTTCTGAGGAGTATATCTATTTAAGTTCAAGCATGATAAAAGAAATTTATATGTTAGGTGGTAATGTTAGTGAATTTGTCCCAAAAATTGTAATACAGAATTTAAAGAAGCATAAAAATGATTGATACCAAAGGGGATAAGAGTTTATGATTAAAGTAAAGTTTGATAAATTGTTAATTTTTCAGTATGTTTTAATTATAATTTCACTGTTTACATTAAACTCTTTTGGTAATGATAATTATTGGACAGCAAATGTGAATAAAATAGGGAATAAAATAGGAATAAAATAGGGATAGATACCTATTTTAATGGAGGATAAAATGGAAGAAGGTTTGAAAATGTTTAATCTTACTGGTAAACGAGCTGTGATTACTGGAGGGGCTGGAGTTTTAGGTTCAGTAATATCTGAGGGTTTGGCCATGGCTGGAGCTCAAGTTTCTATCTGTGATATGAAAAATGCTAATGAAGTAGCAGATAAACTAAGTCAAAAGGGTTTATCGGTAAAAGGTTACTATATAGATGTCATGGATAAAGAAAAAATTAAAGTTTGTCATGAACAAGTGTTGAAAGATTTAAACAGGATTGATATTCTAATAAATGCTGCTGGTGGTAATATGAAAGAAGCAACCACTTCATCTGATTTAAGTTTTTTTGACCTACCTCTTCCTGCTTTGGAAAAAGTTATAGGACTTAATCTTTTTGGTGGGGCTATTTTGCCTTCTCAGATATTTGGAAAAAGCATGATAAAAAATAAAGAAGGTGGTTCTATTATCAATATTTCATCTATGAATGCTTTTAGACCACTCACAAGAATACCCGGGTATTCAGCTGCAAAAGCAGCCGTAAGTAATTTTACTCAATGGTTATCTGTTCATTTTGCTTCTGAGTACAATAAAAATTTAAGAGTGAATGCTATTGCTCCAGGATTTTTTTTAACTCCGCAAAACAAATATTTACTTATTGATGAAAAAGGAAATTTAACACCAAGAGGTGAATTAATAATAAAACATACACCTATGGGAAGATTTGGAGAAGATTCTGAACTTGTAGGTACATGTATCTGGCTTTCCTCCGATGCTTCTAAATTTGTGACAGGAACAGTTATCCCTGTTGATGGTGGATTTAACGCTTTTTCAGGTGTATGATAGACAAGGTATAAAGGCACGAAAAAAACTAGGGTCTGGGAACCTTCAATCTTCTAATGCAACACTAAATCTTGTATAATAAAGTACAAGAAGGAGGTTGCATATGAAGAACTATAAACGAATAAATATTAATGAACGAGAAGAACTCAGCCGCAATTTAGCAAAAGGATATAGC
>JBDRBU010000050.1:0-51073 GCA_043822305.1 Candidatus Firestoneibacteriota bacterium | reverse complement strand
AGCTATATCCTTTTGCTAAATTGCGGCTGAGTTCTTCTCGTTCATTAATATTTATTCGTTTATAGTTCTTCATATGCAACCTCCTTCTTGTACTTTATTATACAAGATTTAGTGTTGCATTAGAAGATTGAAGGTTCCCAGCCCCCCTTTTCTCAGCCCCCTTTTTTTGCTTTCAATTCATTGTATATTAATCTCATTAATATTTTTGGAATAATTTTCCCCACTTGGTGTTGAAAGCCATTTCTTTCTGTATTTTTTTACCGATGAGCGGCCACCATATAAAATCGTGATAAAAAAATGAGCTAAAAACAAAAAGATAAACTAATGGAGTTCTAAAGAATAATTTTTGAATTTTTTTAAGAGGTCCAAACCATAAAGTATGACCGATATGACTTGGAATGTTATTTCCAACTTTAAAATTGAAGTTAACATTTGAGATATTCTCGCCAATTATCTCGATATTGATTAGATCGGCATTACCGAGTTTTAGATCATTTGCAAGGTTAATATAGGATATTTCCATCGGATTAAACCCCATAATTTTTGCAGATACAGAATCTATGGCGACACTATCTGAACTTGCAAGAATATAATCTTTTTCATATGGTATCATTGTTCTTGGACCAGGACCAGACCCGCATATTGTTCCATCCATTACGGCAAAAATTCCACTATGAATTTCTTTTTGAATAGCAAGTAAATCGACTAAAGTTTCATGTATATAACTGTGTGCGTAATGTCGCCTTGTATTTAGTAATCCTCCAAAAGCATTCTTCATGGCACCTGTCGTTGTTGTATAGATATGTGTTTTTACTGTTGGGAGATGTATGATATTTTTATTTAAAAAAAATTCAGGAATTTTTATGCCTTCCGGGTATATTTTATTTAAAACAAGCATTTTCGTCTTTGGAGTATATTTAATCCATTTTATATCCTTTGGTTTAAAATTATATTTTTCTTCTACATTATATTTTTTATAGATTGGATCTAATTTATTTAATTTTCCACCTTTATATGGATTTGTGACAACAGTGTTATTATGAACGGCGACAATATCTTTAAAACCAGCTTCTTTTAAGGCAAGGATCACTCCCTCTAATTGCCATGGTGTTGTATTACTACTTAAAAATGGAAAATGCCACGAGATATTATCTTTTAGTATGGTTACTTTATTTTTGTCTAATACTTTGTCAAAATCAGCTAATTGCATTAATCTTTTTATGTCTTGTAGTACAGATTCGGGCTTCGTTTTTAAAACTGCAACTTTTGATTTCATAGTTTTAATTCCCCTTTAATAGGGGTTAGGGGGTTGTCCTTTAGTATAAAATCAACCAGACCGTAACAGCATACAGTATTATATTAATAATCAACGGTAGATCAGTAAGTAAGATTTCTTCTGGACTTCCACCGCTTTCTTTCTGATATATTAAATAAAGATATCTAAATATACCATATAAAACAAATGGTATTGAGTATTTCAGATTGGTCGTATTAAACTTACTAATAGTTTCAGGGGATAATGCGTATAAGGCGTAGGCCACTACTGTTGATGAAGTTACAACAGTAATCATCTGATCTAATAAAATTATGCTATATTCCTTTAAACTCTCTCTATGCGTTGTGGCTATTTTATCTAATGTTGTTAGTTCAAATCTTCGTTTTCCTAAGGCTAAAAATAGCGAGAGAAACATAGTACATATTAATAACCAGGAGGAAATTGGCACGGAAATTAGTTCTGCACCGGCAACAACTCTAAGGACAAAACCAAAGGCAATTACAAAAATATCTAATATGGCTACATTTTTTAACAGTAATGAATATATAATTTGAAGAATAAGATATGATAAAACTACTAATCCAAAAGTGAACCCCAGAGAAAATGAAAATAGTAAACCGATTAAGGTGAAGATGATAAATGTTACAAAGGCTACTTCACGAGAAAGTTGATTTGAGGCTATGGGTCTTTTATTCTTTTGAGGGTGAAGTTTGTCTTTTTTATAGTCTATAATATCATTCAGGATATAAACACTACCGGAAGTAATACTAAAAAATATAAAACCCAACATGCTTAAAACGAGAGAATGTAAATTAAGAATATTCTGCGAGAATATCAAGGCTGCGAAAATTAAAATATTCTTTATCCACTGTTTTGGTCTTAAACTTATGAAAATATACTTTAAAGTACTCATTGGATTTTAATCCTCACTTTTTTAAATAATTTTTCTATATCTTTTTTATTACAAT
The DNA here is from genome assembly GCA_043822305.1 of Candidatus Firestoneibacteriota bacterium. Lineage (GTDB taxonomy): Bacteria > Oederibacteriota > D2-FULL-39-29 > D2-FULL-39-29 > JBDRBU01 > JBDRBU01. Next base: position 48,829 of record JBDRBU010000050.1, on the reverse strand, counting down.
CAGCCGGAGCAATCTTTAAAGCACTAGCCGTACCTGTGGCTGTAGCAAATTTTATAATATCTATTTTATCATAATTTTTACTCAGAGCATATAAAAATCCCGCCAAGAAAGCATCTCCAGCACCTATGGCATTAATTGGTTTAACCTTTGGAGCTACTGCTTTATAAATGTTATTGCCCGAAGCAATTATAGAGCCATCTTTACCTGAAGTGACTACAACCCATTTTATTCCAGTCTTAAGAAGTTCTGAAATTTTTAATCGGACATTATTTGTCTTAAATGTTTTCTTAAATTCTTCTATATTCATCTTTAACAAAAAAGGATTAGCCTTGATTGCTTTTAAGCCTGGACTTCCCCATATATCTACAAATGATAATACGCCGAGTTTATTGGCGATTTTTATAATATTAAAGTACATCTCATCAGGGACACCCTTAGGTAAGGTTCCAGATATAGTCAGCCTATTTGTTTTTTTAAGTAAAACTTTTAATTTTTTCATAAAATTTGAAATTTCAGATTTTTTAATTCGATTTGATGGCTCAATAAGTTCTGTGGATGTATGTCTTTCTAAATCAAGTAAAGTTATACAGGCTCGAGTGTTTGACTCTGTCATAACAAAATCCGATTTTATTTTTTCTTTATTTAAATAATTAAGAATTAATTTACCTGAATTACCCCCAATAAATCCTGTTCCCATAACATTAGCCCCAAGTATATTTAATGCTCTAGCAACATTGATGCCTTTTCCACTTGCAGACTCATAAAGCGATTTCGCACGATTTACTTCACCGTACTTTATATCTTTAAATACTAAAACTTTTTGTAATACATTATTTAAGCCAATAGATAGAATTTTTTTCATAATTTTGTATTTTGATATAAGTAGCGGCGGAGGGACTCGAACCCACGACCAAGGGATTATGATTCCCGTGCTCTACCAACTGAGCTACGCCGCCTTATAGAATAATTATACCAAAAATAAACAGTTTTTGACAATAGATTTTTAAAGTTTTTTTAATGGGTCAGTGAAAGGTGCATGGTTTGGTATCCGCAGGCTTCAGCCTGCGAAAAATGTAATTTAAACAATAATTTCCGCAAGATAAATCTTGCGACTACATTGACTGGCCCATTACTTATAAGCAGTATTTTTAAGTGTATTTTTGCAATGGTTATGATATAATAAATTATACAAAAACCAAAAAGATATATTTTAATATAAATTGACTATATTATGAATTCCTTACAACCTAAAAGATTTCTTATAGTAAGAACCGATAAAATAGGCGATGTCCTACTTGCATTACCTGTAATGACCAATATAAGGTTGGCTTATAAAGATGCTTTTATTGGATTTCTAACAAGGGAGTATGCAAAAAAAGTGTTAGAAGGGAATCCAGATTTAAACGAGATAATTTTTTACGACCCATTAGATAAACATAAAGGAATGAAAGGGCTCTTTAGATTAGTAAATTTGATAAAAGGTTATAAGTTTGATAAGGCCATAATTGTATTTCCAACTTTTAAAATTGCTCTTGCAATATTTTTAGCAAGGGTTACGGTTAGAATAGGAGTTGGATATAGATGGTACTCTTTTTTATTTAATAAAAGAGTGTATTTTCATAGAAGCAAGGTGGAAAAGCATGAACTTGAGTATAATTTAGAGCTTTTAAAACCGTTAGATATACCTATTAAAGATAAAACAATTAAAATATGGTTGAATGAAGAAGATAAAAAATTTGTTGGAAAGTTTTTTGAAGAAAATAAAATTGATATTAGTAAACCTGTTATAGGAATTCATCCAGGAAGAAGTGTTTCTGCTTTAAACTGGAGTTTTAGTAATTATGCAAAATTAATAGACGAGATTTATAAGAATTTTAATATGCAGGTAATTCTTTTGGAAGGTAGGGGAGAGGAAGATATTACTTGTGCAATTCTAAAAAATTTATCTTGTCAGCCCGTGATTTTAAGAGGCAGTACTGATATAAGACAGGTTACATCTGTTATAAGTAGTTTAAGTTTGTATATAAGCGGCAATACGGGAACCATGCATATTGCTGCCGCCGTGAATGTGCCAACGATTTCATTTTTTTGTCCGATTTTTGTACTTCAGCCCAAAAGGTGGGGACCATGGGGAAATAAAAGTGTTATCTTGCAACCAGAAGGATTAAGTTGTAAAAAATGTAAATACGAAAAGTGTAAGCACTATAATTGTATGGATAAAATTTCAGTAGAGATGGTAATATCAAAAATAAAAGAAGGACAACCCCCTAACCCCCTTTATTAAGGGGGAATTACAGAATATTAACTAGTAATATCAGGAAATTTTATGAGGAAGATTTTAATAACAAGTTTAATAATGCCTTTTTTAATTTTGAGTTGTGTAACAAAAGGTAAGTTTAAGATAATGGAGAAATCAGTACAAGTGGAGGAAGTGAAAGAAGTGGGAGAAGTGGAAGAAGTGGAAGAAGACAAAGAAAAAAAAGAAAGTAAAGAAACTGAAGAAACTACAGAAAAGAAAGAAGAAAAAGAAATTAAGAAAGAAGTGAAGAAAGTGGAAGAGGTGAAAAAGGCAAAAGAAGAGGCAAGAAAAATACGCAAGATAGAAAACAAAGCATTTAATATTGGTGAGAAGTTTACATTTGCCATAGAGTGTTTGGGTATAACCGGTGGCATAGCTACTATAGAAGTTAAAGAACTTGTTAAAGTAGATGGCCATTTGACATATCATCTAATTACGACTACAAAATCTTTACCTGTGGTTTCTATGTTTTACAGGGTTAATGATGTTGTTGAAAGTTATATAGATTTTGACGGTATTTTTTCAAGGAAATTGATTAAATCCTTAAGAGAAGGTAATCATCTGAGTGATGTTACCTTGTTTTTTGACCAGGGAAAAAATATAGTAAAACAAGTAGAAAAAAACAAAGAATTAGTGTATAATATTCCTGAGTATTGTCAGGATATTCTATCGTGTTTTTATTATTTTAGGGCTCAGAAAATTGAAGTAGGAAAAGATATTTTTATAGATGTTCATGCAGATGGCCAGAACCATAAATTGCAAGTTAAGGTAATTAAAAAAGAAAAGATTAAGACACCGCTTGGAAAATATGAAGCATTTGTTATAAAACCTTTTATGCAGTTTGAAAGTATATTTAAGCAGGAAGGTGATGTTACGCTCTGGGTGTCTGCAGATGAAAAGCATCTTCCTTTACTTATGAAAAGTAAAGTATTTGTAGGCTCAGTTAATGCAAAACTAATAGATGCCGTGGTGGTGAAATGATATGAGTATATACAAACAAATAGATTTAAATAAAGTTAAAACATATTCAATAAAAAAAAGGAAGTCAAAAGTGAATATTCATAATTTTGCTAAAATTTGCAAAAATGGAGTTTCATTCAAACAATTTTTTAATAACATTCCAAACATTTTGATTGGAAAAGATATTAAAGAATTAGTTAAATTAATCATTTCTGCCAGAAAAAAGAAAAAGCCCGTTATATTTATGATGGGTGCTCATGTTGTAAAATGTGGTTTATCACCGCTTATCATAGATTTAATGAGAAAAAATATCATAACAACAATTCTTTTGAACGGTGCTGGTTCAATTCATGATTTTGAAATTGCAATTAATGGGGCTACATCAGAAGATGTAGAAAAAGGTTTATCTAATGGAAGTTTTGGGATGGCAGATGAAACAGGTAAAATAATCAATACGGCTATACAAGAAGGTGTAGGCTTGAATCTTGGTATGGGTGAATCTATTGGAAAAAAGATAATCGAGTTAAATACATCTTTCCTAAAATATAGCATATTAGCCCAAGGTTGCAAATTAAAAATTCCTGTTCTTGTAAGTGTAGCCATAGGTACAGATGTAATCCATCAGCATCCATCTGCTGACGGTTCCGCTTTAGGTGAAGGTAGTTTTATAGATTTCAAGATATTTGCCAATGAGATTTCAAAATTAGGCAATGGTGGTGTTGTCTTAAATATTGGTTCTGCCGTTTTACTTCCAGAAGTATTCTTAAAATCTTTGTGTTTAGCCAGAAATCTTAGAAGTAAAGTAACTAATTTTACTACGGCAAACTTTGATATGATCCAACATTATAGACCTACGGTAAATGTATTAAAAAGACCGATTAAACTGGGTGGGAAATCATATGCCATTACAGGACATCATGAAATTATGTTACCATTACTTTATCAGGCAATTATAGAGGAGATTTAGTTATGATAAAAAAAATAGAAAAAGAATTAAAAGAAGCATCAAAAGTAATATTATCTACAAGAAAATTAAAAATAATTATTGCAAAAGTTGTAGATGCGATAGTTGATTCTTACTTAAATGGTGGTAAAGTAGTTTTATTTGGTAATGGTGGTTCTGCGGCTGATGCTCAACATATTGCTGCTGAGTTTGTGGTAAGATTTATAAAAGAAAGGAAAAGTTTACCTGCTCTGGCCTTAACTGTAAATACATCAGTTCTTACTGCATCTGCAAATGACTATGGATATAAATATGTTTTTTCCAGACAGGTAGAATCATTAGTTAAGCCGGATGATGTTGTCATAGGTATTAGTACGAGTGGTAGTTCACCTAATGTTATAGAAGCACTTAAAAAAGCAAAAGAAATTGGTGCTAAAACAATAGGTTTTACTGGTAAAAACAAATGTCCGATTGAAGGAATCGTTGATATTTGTATAAAAATTCCAAGTGATAAAACATATCATATACAGGAAGGTCATATTGTAGTTTTACATTTAATATGTAAATTAGCTGAGGATAAATTATAATGAATACCAAAAAATTAAAAAATATATTAATAGTAGTAATTCTTTATATACCAACTTTGGTTTCTGGTGATTATCTATTTAAAAAATGTGAAATAAAATGCACTCCTGGATTAGTTATTAATATATTTGATGCTAAAGATATAAATAAAGATAAAATAGTTGAACTTGCTTGTTTACTTGATAATGGAGAAGTTGGTATAAGATTTCTTGATAAATCTTCTATATTGCAAAATTTTATTTCATTATCAAATGATAGAAGAAAAATAAACGATATTGCAATAGGTGATGTTTTTGGTGATAAAAGTGATGTAATAGTTGCAGTTGGGGGTAAAAACCTCTGTTGAAGTGGTATATGGGAAAGTTTATGATGAATTTGGTGATAAAGCAATGAATGCAGATGACCATTGGAAACTATCTTTATCATACAGGAGTCAAAACAAGTATGAACTGGCGATTAAAGAATATTGGAAAATTATAGATAAAGCATTAAATAATACAACAAAAGAAAATGCTTATGTGGAAATTGCTCGTATTTATTTTAATAAAGGAGACCATTCAAAAGCTTTGCAGATGTATAATGAATTTTTATTTAAATATCCAAAGAGCATCTATATTGAGGAAGTAAAAAAAGCATTAAAGTGGTTAGAAAATTATTTAAAATCTAAAGAAAAAGGAGGAAATTAAATTATGTATAATAATAAAATGGTGGGTTTCTTGATGTCTATGGTATGTATATTTTTTGTTCAGGATATAAGTGCAACTTTAAGCATCACATCATCTTCAGAAATATTGCTCAATGGAACTTATGTTGTTACAAGTAGTAAGATTATAATACCTGCTGGTGAGGAGATAATTCCTGATACTGAGAAATATACTTTTACAGTTGTAGGACCAGATGGGAAATCAGTCCCAGTCACCCCTCAAGCATCATTTCCTAATAGTGTTGCAGTTGCCTTTAAAATGCTTGGTATATATAGTGTAAGCGTACATGGTGAGGTCTCAACAAGAAGTATAAAGGAACCTAATAAGACATATATGCTTAAAGATGATGGAGGTCCTACTTCACTGAAATGTGGAATAAAATTATATACTACAGATACGCTGTCTCAGAAAATAAGTTTAAGTAACAAAATAACATTGACAGTATTTGCGTTAGATGCAGAGGATAAAGGTGTAAAAAATATTGGAATTGGTTTTGCTTTATCAAGTAACCCTGCTAACAAAGGCTCTTTATCTTCAACATTTGAAAAGACAGATGGGAATGGTAAAGTAAAAGTAACTTTTACTTCTGATGGTTTTTCTATGGCTTCATATACTATTACTGTGTCAAGTGTGTATTCTGTAGCAGGAAATTTAATATATAATTTTACAACTCCGGCAGGCACTATAATTGAGACAGCTAGTTTTAAAGGGGTGAAAATATTAGTATACATTGGTTATGTGATTGGGAAAAATGGATATACTTCTTATCCTGGTATGGAAGATCTCAGCCCCGATGGTGTTTATACACATACTAATGTTCCACCAAAAGAGGAGGATTATACAGTTACAGCTTGGACTAGTACTCCACTCCCATGGCCTGGTTTTAATGTAAGAGGCGAAGTCTCTAAAGTTTCTGTGGCCCCAGTAGAACCTGGGAACACCGTTAATATTGATGTCCCAACTCGAAAAAATAATAATTGTAAAAACAAGTTTTTGAAGGAGTATATATGTTAGATATGTCCAGGGTTATACTCTTATTATTGGTTATGAGCGGAATGGTATATTCCGAGGTAGATCCAAAATCGGTTTTGCAGGATTATTTAAATGCAACTAGTAAAGGCGATTTTGGGAAAAAATATGGATACCTGTGCAAGGATTTTGGAAATAAGTTGTCTTTGGATGAGTATTTAAAAGCAAGTACTATTTCTTTAGAAAGTATTAAAAGATTACGAAAAGAGTTTAGAAATCTGAATATTTTTGCATGCGACAAGACATTAGAATACGCAATAATTGCGTTAGGTAATTATGAAATTAAGCAAGATGATGTTGGAAACATTCCGGATATAGTTGAATACAGTGTTTTATCCAAATATATGCAGGAAGATGGGACCTCATTAGAATTTGGTAGATCATATTTTCTAATAAGAGAAGGTGGAGAATGGAAAATATTAAATCCTTTCCTTGACCATGAGGAAATGTTAAGTCAGTACAGTAAAAGTTATAAAAAAGAGAGTGATACTGGTGCTAAAGAGCTAATAAAAAAATATATCAGGTATTTGAATAGTAAAGATTACGAAACCATGTATAATGGGTTTTCATCATACCAAAAAGAAGATTATAGAAGTTTTGAGAATTTTAGAAAAGAATATTCGGATAAATATAAGGATATTTCTGATATGAAATTAATAGATAACTGTGAAAGGAAAGAAAAGACGTTTAGAAAGTCAAAGTGGGAAGATGCTATAAATGTACAAGTATATATTTTGGTGAAAAAAAATAATATACCTTTGTTTTTACAGGGAGAAATAATAATTATTAAAGAAAATAATGAAAAGAAAATTGATTATTTTTATGTGGAAAATAATACGGTGTATAATATTTGGAAAGATTTTGCTGGAGAACCAAAACCGCTAAGTAGCTTAGAATTACTTGATAGGGCATTACTTTATTATAAGCATAATAGTACATATAATACAATTTTAATATGTGAAAAGATACTAAAAGATTATCCGAAAAGTAAAGAAGCATCCGAAGCAAAAATTCTATTAAGTGAATGCTACTACCTATCAGCAGAAGAAGAATTTAGAAATAGAGGAGGTTATACATTTATGATTCTTCATAATAAAGAAGCCACAAAGGATGTTTTATTTAAACTGCAAAAATCAATAGATATGAATCCAAAGAGTAGATGGGCAATTAAAGCAAAATATCTAATAGAGGAAATCAATAAAAAACGACAAAAGTCAAATGAATAAGTAAAATGTTGTGAAAATTTATCGAAAGTTTAACAGGGGGTAGAATTGAACACTAAAAAATTAAAAAATATATTAAAAAGATTTAAAGGGAAAAGAGTTCTGGTTGTTGGAGATATTATTCTTGATGAATATATTTTTGGAAAAGTAAACAGGATTTCTCCTGAAGCACCGGTCCCTGTTGTTGAAATAGAGCATCGTAATTATTTACCTGGTGGTGCGGCATATGTAGCCACACATATAAATAATTTAAGTGGAAAAGTTTATTTATGTGGTGTTATTGGAGATGATAATTATGGAGAAGAAATTTATAAGAGTTTACAAAATGATAATATTAGTTTAGATGGTTTAATAAAAGATTTTGAAAGACCTACAATTGTTAAAACAAGAGTAATATCTCAGCATCAACAAGTGGTTAGGATTGATTATGAAAAAAAAATTCATATTAATATAAATATTGTTAAAAAAGTGTTAGATTATGTTAAAGATATAATAAAAGAATCAGATGCCGTCATAATTTCAGATTATGGAAAAGGAGTAGTTATCCCACCCATATTTAAGGAGATAATAAAATTAACTCATAAATTTGATATACCCATTGTAGTTGATCCAAAGCCAACTTATTGTTTGATGTATAAAGGTGTTACGGTTATAACTCCAAATACAAATGAGGCGGGAGCATCTCTAAGTAGGGTTATTTCTGATGACAAAACTTTAATAAAAGTGGGTAAAGAATTATTAAAAAAGTTAAGGTCAAAAGCAGTTCTTATAACTCGCGGGGAAGCCGGGATGTCATTGTTTGAAAGAGGTAAGGATATTATTAATATACCTACATATGCAAAAGAAGTTTATGATGTGACAGGAGCTGGAGATACTGTTGTAAGTGTTTTAGCGCTATCTTTAGCAGGTGGTGCTAATATTCTTGATTCAGCAAATTTAGCTAACATTGCCGCTGGAATAGTTGTGGGTAAGATTGGAACTGCAAAAGTAACTTTAGACGAAATAAAACAAATATTGGATGAAAAATAAAATTAAAAGTATAAATGGTCTAATTAAAGTTGTAAATAGATTGAAGAAAGATAAAAAAATTGTCTTTACCAATGGATGTTTTGATTTATTGCATATTGGACATATTAGATATTTAAAAAAAGCAAAAAAGTTAGGAGATATTTTAATTGTAGGTATAAATAGTGATAATTCTATCAGAAGATTAAAAGGTAAGAAAAGACCAATTGTGCCTCAGGATGATAGAGCAGAGATCCTTTCAGAGTTTCCGTTTGTTGATTTTGTTACTATATTTAAAGAAAATAACCCTTTAAATATAATTAAGAAAATTTTACCAGATGTATTAGTTAAAGGCAGTGATTGGAAAAAAAACAATATAATTGGCTCGGATATTGTTCGTCATGGTGGAGGTAAAATTATTACTGTTCCTTTAATAAAAGATAGGTCAACATCTAATATGATCAAAAAAGTAGGAGGATTATGGAAAAGATAAAAAAGAAAATATTTGCATTATTGATATGTCTGGTGGCGCTACCTGTATTGTTATTGGGTTATTTGTCTTTTGTAAAAGTAGACGATAAAGAAGTAGCCGGTAAAGATAAAATTGATTTAATGATAGAAAAAGAAAAAAATTTAGCCATAGCTGTTACTTCTAAAAATGCATGGTATGTGACATCACTACTTAGAAAAGTGGAAGTAACAGGAAGAATTGTCCAAGAACTTGCGGAGAATATTTTTAGAACCCCAAATAGTTTTGTAAACCAGTCAGATTATAAAAATGAAAAAACAAACTCAGTCTTGTTTATAAGCAGTGAATACAAAACGGTATCCCATGTTGATAAATTACCTGTAATAACTAATTATTTTAATAATATTTTCAAAATAGCCGGTAAAAACAATCCCCCCATAAACTCTATGTACATCATGACCGAAGTAGCCGTTAGAAAATATCCCTGGGAAAAATTGGATGATTTGATAAAAGCAGGCCTTTTTTATGTCGGGTCATTTAAAGTTAAATCGGACAGTATATTTAGTAAAGAAGAAACTTCACCGTATGAGATTGTAGGTCCTAAAAACAATAAAGCAAAAACAGAAATGTGGACTACTCCTTTTTGGAGTAATGAAACCAAATCCTGGCTCATATCTTACTATGCCCCTATTTATGTTAAAAATAGTTATAAGGGTGTTATTGGTTTTGATATATCAATAAATAAAATAATGGAAATTTTACTTGGAGAAGGGCAAACCAAAAAATTTATTTTTGAAAATTCTTATCCAATAGTTGTAAGTAAGGATAGTTTATTAGTTGGCTCATCATCTTCTGGATATGAAAATTTAAAGATAGAACCATATGATATATCCTCTAGTAATTTGTTAAACTACGGTAGTGAATCTTTTAAAAGTGCTATTTCTAAGATGACAGATCCAAAATTGTGGAGTTCGCCTATATTGGATAATGAGTTAGGTGGTCTAGAAAAGGTTTATATAAATAACAAAGAAAATTATATTTTTTATTTTCCAATTGGAACTGCAAATTTAACACTGGGTATAATTAGTTCTAAAGAAAGTGTAGAGAAAACCGCGACCAGTAGTCTTTGTGGATCAAATGTGGATGTTTTGCTTTTAAAAAGAAAAATTACATTTGGAAGTTTAATAATAATTATTTTAACAATTATTTTAACAACATCTATGGCCAGTATTGTTAGTCGGTTTGTTTTGGAATATGAAAATACGGCCATGGAAAAAGCAGAGGAAATTGCAAATATTAAAATTAAAGAAGAGAAGGAACCCTTTGATATAAAAATATCAGAATTGCAAACGCAAAATCTAAATCTGCAGAAAACTATTGACAAATTACAGGACGAGATTAAACAAGCAATCAGTACGGTTGAAATAGATAAAAATAAATATGTCCCTATTGGTGAAGTTAATGACAGATTAGAAATTGAAAAAAGAAATTATATTACAAATAACAAAAAATTATTAGATGACCTTGATGCCGACAAAAAAACTTTACTTACAAAAATGAACGAGGTTCAAAATGTTAGTACTGAGTTGCAGGACACTTTAAATAAACTAAAGTCTGAAAATGAAGGGTTAACAAATAAAGTGAAAAGTTTAGAAGAAGAAGGAAGAAATTTAACTTACAAATTAATTTCAAAATTTGAAGAAGAGAAAAAGTCGTTTAGCCAAAAAATTGATGAATTAACACGACAATTGAATAATAGTAATTCAAAAAACCAGGAATTAGAACTTAAAATTAAATCATTTGTTCAAGAAAGCCAAGGGGCTAATATGAGTACAAGTGAAAATCAAAAACTTTTAGAAAGGATGAAACTTATTGAAGAAAGAAAGTTAGAGGCTGATAGACAAATACAAAAGTTATTATTAAAATTTGAAGAAGAAAAAAAGAATTTAAATTTAAAAATAGAAGAATTAGTCTCTAAGAATCTGGAATTAGAAACTGAAAAAGATAAAGAATTGGAAGTTAAACAGGAGGAAGAAGTTAAAGAAACTCCAAAAGAAGAAGTTAAAAATGTTGAAAACAACATTCTCGTTGTTGATGACCAGGGAGAAATAGTAAAAATATTCGGCGATATGCTTTATAATATTGGTTATAGTGTATATATTGCCAGAAATAATAAGATAGCCTTGCAAAAATTAGCCATAGGGGATTATAAGTATGTGATTTTAAATACTAATATAAGTACTGAAGATTACAAAGAGTTTTATGAAAACCTAAAAAAAGCAGATAGTAATTTGGAAAAACAGATTGTATTTTTTGTAATAGACGAATCCAAGGAACCGGAATTTTTTAAAGACAAAAAAATCATGAGAAATTCTTTTACTGAAGAAGATATGAGAAAACTCTTGGGAGAGGTTTAAGAGTATGAAATTCTTTTTGATAAAAATATTGACATCGTAAAGTAGGAGCGTATAATATAAATATGAAAAATTTATCTTTATTTAAAATTTTAATTTTTATCTTATTTTGTTTTATCTCATCTGCTAATGAGAATAATCCTCGTCAGATTTTAAGAGGTATGGTATCATCTGTTAGGGGTTTAGATACATATTTAAAAGGAGTTTATGATTTTCCTGGATTAGTAGGTGAGAATTCTGAAGTAAATGGAGATTTATTTCTTTGTGATTATGTAATGATGTCACAATATCCTTCTAAAGCCGATGGATACCTGAGATTTTATGCTAAGACAGGATTTTCTGAATACAAAGAATTGTCCTGGCAGTTTATAGATAAAATGTATAAAGTTTATGTAAACACTAAAGATAAAGATGGTAAAAACTGGATTCCGACCCAACAATTTATAGCAAATGATGAAAAATTTTATGGTTATGGACATGGACCACATTTTACTCGTTACTTAGAACATCCAATTCCAAATGAGGTATGAAAATATGAATAATAATAGATTTTCATATATAAATGAACCACCCCGTAAGGTACCAATTTCCTTAAGAATGTTTTCAATATTTTCCGGAGTTACTTCAATGGCATTATTTTATCAAGTTGTATTTTGGGGTGCTCTTGTATTATTTTATGTTAAGAGAGATATCGCTAAATGTAATATTAATATGTATATATATTGCATTATTGTTATTGTCTTAGAAATAGGATTAGTTTTTTTGGTATTAACATCTATTTATAAGGGTATTAGAAATATTGTTTTTTTAAAGTATGGTAAATTAACATTTGCTGAACTTAAAGAGAAAAAGAAGACTATAATAAGATCATCTGGTAGCCCTACAGTAATTTTAACTTTCATCTTTAAATATTCGGTTAAAGATAAAGAATATATTCATATTTATAAACCACAATATAATAAAACGAAACTTTTGGAGGATGAGGGAAAAGAACCAATTCTGTATTTAGAAAAAAATCCTGAAAAAGCATTATTGCTTGATAGTTTACATTCAAGAATAAATCTTGATATTGATGGAAATTTCAAGTTAGATAAACCAATTCTTGGATTCTTTTTCCTTTTTGTAGATTTGATATTGATATTTATTCTTATTGGAATAACGATAATATTAATAAATGGCGGACTGCCACGATTTTAACAATTTACAGAGTTTTTTTTGAGGAGAATTAATTTATGCCTCTTTATGATTATAAATGTAGTAAATGTGGTAATATATTTGAAGTATTACAGTCAACTAATAAACTAAAAGAAACCTGCCCCAAATGTAAAGGAAAAGCAAAGAAATTAATGAGTTCAAGAGTAGGTTTTGTTTTTAAAGGTTCCGGATTTTATATAACAGATTATAAGAGAAGCAAGGAAAGTAGGGAAAGTAAGGAAAGCAAAGAGAGTAAAGGAAGTAAAGAAAGCAAAGAAAGTGGAAGAAGTGAAAAAAGTAAAGAAAGCAAGGACAGTAAGGACAGTAAGGACAGCAAAGAAAGTAGTGGAAGCAAAGACAGAAAAGAAAGTAAGGAAAGCGGGAAAAGTGAAAGAAGTAAAGAAAGTAGAAAATAAAGTAAAAGAAGTAGGCAGAAAATGTTAAATGAAAAGAAATGGCAAGAATACTGGGAAAAAAATAATATATTTAAAGCAGAAGATTTTTCAGATAAACAAAAGTATTATGTTTTAATGATGTTTCCTTATCCATCTGGCAGTCAACTTCATGTGGGTCATTGTAAGAATTATATAATAGGAGATGTAATAGCCAGATATAAAAAGATGCAAGGTTTTAATGTGTTAGCTCCAATGGGTTGGGATGCTTTTGGGCTTCCTGCTGAAAATGCAGCAATACTTCATAATGTTCATCCACAGGATTGGACCTTTAAAAATATAAGAATAATGAAAGAACAGTTTAAAAAAATTGGTATATGTTACGACTGGAACAGGGAAATTGCTACCTGTAAGCCGGATTATTACAAATGGACACAATGGCTTTTTTTAAAATTTTTTGAAAGAGGACTTGCTTATAAAAAGAAAAAGGATGCAAATTGGTGCCCGAAGTGCATGACGGTCTTAGCAAATGAACAGGTGGAAGATGGAAAATGCTGGAGATGTAAGAGTGAAGTTGTTAAAAAAGAATTAGATCAATGGTTTTTGAAAATTACTGAGTATGCTGAAAGATTATTAGATGATTTAAAATTACTTAAGGGCTGGCCAGAGAAAGTAAAGATAATGCAGGAAAACTGGATTGGGAAAAGTTATGGAGTAAAGATTGATTTTAAGATCAAAGGGGATATTGATTTAATTTCTGTTTATACAACAAGGATAGATACTATTTACGGTGTTACATACCTCGTTTTAGCACCAGAGCATCCTTTAGTTGAAAAATTAATTAAGGGAACTAATTGCGAAAGCAAAGTTAAAGAGTTTGTTAATAGAATGAAAATGCAAACTGAGATTGCCAGGACATCAGATGCTACAGAAAAAGAGGGCTTATTTATCGGGAAATATGCAATAAATCAATTAAATCAGGAGGAAATTCCAATATTTATTGCAAATTATGTCTTAGTTGAATATGGCACAGGAGCAGTTATGGGTGTACCTGCTCACGACCAAAGAGATTTACAATTTGCAAGGAAATATAATTTGCCTGTTAAAGTAGTAATTAAGCCAGTTGATAGAGATTTAGATGCACATATTATGCAAGAAGCATATATTGATGAAGGGATACAGGTGAATTCTGGAGAATTTAGTGGTAAAAAAAGTTCTACTACAATAAATTCAATAGCAGAATATATAGAAAAAAATGGATTTGGAGGAAGGACTGTAAAATACAAATTGAGGGACTGGCTAATTTCAAGACAAAGATACTGGGGAGCACCTATTCCTGTTGTTTATTGTGAGAAATGTGGTATTATTCCTGTTGATGAAAAGGACCTACCAGTAAACCTTCCATATAGTGTTGATTTTAAACCAGGTAGTATTTCTCCATTAGCCAAAGTTGAAGAGTTTGTTGAAACAAAATGTCCTAAGTGTGGTGTATCTGCAAGAAGAGAAACAGATACTATGGATACATTTATTTGTTCATCATGGTACTACCTGAGATTTGCTGATGCTAATAATAAAAGTGAAGCATTTAATGATGATATAGTAAAATACTGGATGCCAGTCGATCAATATGTTGGTGGGGTTGAGCATGCAATTTTACATTTACTTTATGCGAGATTTTTTACGAAAGTTTTACATGATATTGGACTGGTGGATTTTCAAGAACCATTTACTAACTTATTTACTCAAGGGATGGTTTTAAAGGATGGAGAGGTAATGTCAAAATCAAAAGGGAATACTGTTTCTGCAGATGAGTTAATAGAAAAGTACGGTGCAGATACTGTTAGAGGATTTATACTATTTGCTGCTCCCCCTGAGAAAGAACTTGAATGGTCAGATAAAGGAATAGAAGGAATTCACAGATTTTTAAATAGGGTATATAGGTTGATAGAAAATAATTTAGCAAATGTTAAAAATGCAAAAGAAATAAAAGATTTTAGCAATCTTTGTAAAGAAAGTAAAGATTTATATAAAATTATGAATAAAACCGTTAAGAAAGTTAAAGAGGATATAGAATTAGATTTTCATTTTAATACGGCTATTGCCTCTCTTATGGAGTTTGTAAATTATATTTACTCTTGCAGCGTCCCTGCAAATGATAATAGTAAACATGAATACTTTAGTGTATTAAGTATTGCTTTTAAAAATTTAGTTTTGTGTCTTGCTCCGTTTGCACCGTATATATCCGAAGAATTATGGGAAAGGTTAGGTAATAAGCCGAGTATATTTTTGCATAGATTTCCAGATTACAATCCGGATTTTGTAAAAGATGAGACAGTAACAGTTGTCTTGCAGGTAAATGGTAAAATACGAAGCAAATTAGTATTAAATGCAAATTTATCTGATGAAGAATTAAAAGATATTGCCTTAAAAGATGAGAGAATTAAAGGGTGTGTTAATAATAAACAAATTAAAAATATTTTTGTAGTAAAGAATAAATTAGTTAATATTGTAGTTTAAAATATAAAACATATACTTGATTACACAGATTAAAATACAGATTTCGCAATTAAAGGAGGTAAGTGTTATGTTTAAAAACAGGATAAAAACCTATATAACTTTTTTCACTTCTTTTGTTTTTTTTACTGCGTTCTTTGGGTGTGCCACGATGAAACCAAATTTGCCATTGTCTATTAAAAGCATTACTATTCCAACTTTTAGTAATAGCACTTTACAATATGGTATCGAGACCACACTAACAGATTATGTTATAAAACAATTTCTAATGGACGGGAGACTTCATATAGTTGGTCAGGAACAAGCCGATGCTTTGTTGGAGGGTACCATCAGGAAATACCTGCTTGAACCACTTACTTACGATGTTAATAATGTTATAATCCAGTATAGAATAAAGATAGTTTTAGATGTAAAATTTACTGACCTTAAAGAAAATAAAGTTCTTTGGGAACAAAAGGAAATGGGGGGTATAACTGGTGGAAGGACAACTTTTAATGTTTCAGGTAGTAATATTGAAACAGAAACAGAAGCAAGGCAAAGAATATTTAAAGAATTATCCGAAGATATTGTTAATAGAGTAGTTTATGGCTGGGAAAATTACTAAAAATAATTCTGCTGTATATCTTATCGTTGGTAATGATGAGTATTGCAAAGAGAACAAGGTTAATAGTCTAGTCAATAGTCTTTTATCCAAAGAGAATAAAGAGCTTAATTTCGATACTATTGATTGTGAAGAAGTTGAGGATTTTGATTTTGAATTAAAGGTTAAAATCATCCCATTCTTAGCCGAAAAAAGAGTAGTTGTTATAAAAAATATAGAAAAGTTAGAAGATGATTTAAAAGAAAAATTATTAAATTATATAAATAACCCATCAACCTCAACATGTTTAATCCTTTCAAGCACTTTAAATATTACTACTAAAAAAATATTTGAAAAGCATAAATTCTTACAGTCCATTAGTGAAAAAGTAGAAACTTTTCCGTTTTACCAATTATACGACAATCAGTTAAGGATAGAAATTAAGGAAAAATTTAATAAACTTGGTAAACAGGTATCAGAAGAAGTAGTTGAGATGCTGGTTGATAGAGTAAACAACAATTTACGAGAGTTGGATTCTGAGATTGAAAAGATAATGCTTTATACAACCAATAAAAAGTTTGTAGGATTAGAAGATGTGCAGTATTTAATTAGTGGTTTAAATGAGAAAAATATATATGATTTACAGAATACATTAGGCGATAAGGATTTAGTTAAATCATTAAAGATTCTTAGTAATATATTTTATTTTTCTGATTATGATGATGGTAAGACTGGATTATACCTTTTAACTTCTATATATGGTTATTTTAAGAAAATCTGGACTTCAAAATTTTTAATAAAAGAAGGCTATACTGAAGATGAAATAAGTAAAAAAATCGGAATGCATTATTTTTTTATAAAAAGATTCTTAAAACAAGTAAATAACTTTAATGAAAAGACATTGAAGTTAATATTTTCTGAATTAACAAACTCAGATATATCTATAAAAACCAGTAAGATAAAATATACGCAGATTATAATTGAAAGGCTGATTTATATAATTTGTGTGTAAAAGAATCTCTCTGATTTTTAATTCCCCCTTAATAAAGGGGGTTAGGGGGTTGTCCTTTTATATCTATAACGGCTTTTACTGACTATTTATTGTAAAAGTTTACTGTTGGTTTTTCAGTAAATTTACATATTTTGTTAATTTTGAAATTTTTCTTCTGCCATTGTTTTTAGGTATTGTATTTTTTAATATTGCTCTTTGAATATCAGGAATAAGCGTGTCTAATAACTTTTTTGCTGTATCATAATTTTTTGTAGATAAGATTCTTTTACTCGTTGTTTTAAGACGGCTTTTTACTGGTTTGTTCTTTGAATATCTTTTTTTAGATTTTCTTGCTTCTTTTATCGCTGATTTAATAATTGGCAAATTAACCTCCTTTAAAATAGTGTTTAGTATATAGTAATAATATAACAAAAATTTTTGAAAGAGTCAATAGTTTAATTATATGGAAGAACATAGTCTGTTCGCTTTGGCGAACAACTATTCCTAATCCTGTACCATTCGCAAGGTTCAGGCACAGGACAAGTATTATTTATTTACATTATGGAAAGTCATAAAATTACACAGATAACAAAATCAGTAGGAATACTAGGCCTGGCTACGGTCATAAGTAGAGTCTTAGGATATATCAGGGATGCTTATAATGCTTTTTTATTTGGTGCTGGGTTTGTCTCTGATGCCTTCTTTGTTGCCTATAGAATTCCTAATATGCTAAGAGATTTATTAGCAGAAGGTGCGTTAAGTTCTGCTTTTATTCCCACCTTTGTAGAATATTTAGAAAAAGAAGGGAAGGGGTCAGCTTTTAGACTGGCAAATATAGTTTTAAATTTACTTATTATTCTTTTCTCTTTAATAATTTTAATAGGCATAATATGTACTCCAGTTATTATACGCATAATGGCCCCAGGTTTTATTCTTGAAGGAGTAAAACTTACCATTAAACTAACCAGAATTTTATTCCCTTTTATTGCGTTTATGGGTTTTTCCGCTATTTTTATGGGAATGTTAAACTCCACGAAGCATTTTACAATTCCAGCTATAGCTCCAGCCTTAGGTAATATAGTTATGATTTTATCAGGAATATTTATATGTCCATTATTTGGTCATAAACCAGATGAGCAAATTATCGGTTGGACAATAGGAGCACTTTTTAGTGGACTTATTCAGGTTATAATACAGATACCTCAGATATATAAAAATGGATTTAGATTTAAATTTATAATAGATTTTAAAGATTCTGGAATAAGAAAGATTACAAAAATGATGCTCCCAGCCATCTTCTCTAATTCAGTGAGCCAAATCAATATAGTTTTAGTTAATACGGTTATTGCTTCTATTCTGGGGACGGCGGCTATCACTTATCTTTACTATGGATTTAGATTGATGCAACTTCCCTTAGGAATATTTGGGGTAGCTATAGCCACCGCATCTTTTCCGGTCATATCTTCACATGTGGCTAAAAATGAAATCAATAAATTAAGAGAGACACTTTCCTTTGCCATAAGAATGAATCTTTTTATAACTATTCCGGCTACTTTTGGTTTAATAGTTTTAAGTTATCCAATTAATAGTTTATTATTTCAACATGGAAATTTTACTATCGGTGATACTAGAGCCACGGCCAATGCAGCCATTTGTTATACATTAGGTTTATCTTTTGCTTCCTGTGTTAAAGTTTTAATTCCGACATTTTTTGCTTTAAATGATTCAAAAACACCGGTTAAAATTGGAATAATTGCAATTTTTTTAAATGTATTTTTTAGTATAATGCTCATCAACCCGCTTGGATATAAGGGACTGGCTCTAGCCAGTTCAATATCTTCATTTTTCAATTTTACTTTTTTATTTTTAAGACTAAGAAGTAAAGTAGGGAAACTCGATGAAATAGAAATATTAAAGTCTTTAGCCAAAATTATTTTAGCATCTATATGTATGGCTTTTATTTGTTGGTTATCTGCTTATATTATACAGAAAAATTTTGATGTAAATAATATTTTAAATAAGGCTATCTGGGTGTTTGTTCCAATGACTTTTGGTCTAGTTGTTTATGTTGCTATCTCATTTCTTTTCAAAGTTAAAGAAAGTAATATATTTTTAAATGTTATGAAAGAGAAATTAAATAAAAATATTAAAACCAATAAGTTTATGGATAACGATTAAACCATGAAAAGTTTTGTATATAAAAGTTTCACATTGTTTCTGATAATTAGTACTTCTCTTTTATCACAGAGCAGTATAAATATGTATGATATTGTAATTTTAGAAGGACGGATTATAAATCCTGAAAGTCAAACAGATAAAACCTTAAATATAGGCATTAAAGATGGCAAAATAGTAGAAGTAACAGAGAGTGCTATTGCTGGAAAGATGGTTGTTGATGCCAAAGGACTAACTGTTTCTCCTGGTTTTATAGACATACTTTCTTACGACCCAAATGGCTATGGCGAGATTTGTAAGGTGTATGATGGTGTAACTACAAATTTGTCAATGCATGGTGCTTCTGAACTTGATTTCAAAAGGTTATATAATAAAGGAGTAATAGTTAATTGTGGTGGTGCTGTAAGCCAGGTTAAATTAAGATATGCTGTTGGTTTAATGAATGCTTATGATAAACCAACTTCAAGCCAAATAATCGAAATGGTGAAATTAGCTAAAAAAGCCATTGAAGATGGAGCACTTGGTATTTCTTTTAGTTTTGAGTACAATCCAGGGACAACTCATGAAGAAGCAGAAACCCTCTTTAGAGTTGCTAAAGAATACAAGGTACTTTGCACTGTTCATTTGAGATATTCTACAATGGAAGGAGATAAAACAAATATTGAGGCAATAAACGAAGTAATTGATTTGTGCAAAAACACAGGAGCATCCTGTCAGATAGTTCACATAAATAGTACAGGTGGAACTTTTTCTATGAGAGAGTCTTTGGAGTTAATTCAGAAAGCAAAAGAGGCTGGACTTGATATAAGCATTGATATGTATCCATATAACTACTGGGCAACATATTTAGCTTCAAGCAGGTTTGATGGAGATTGGCAGAAAAGGTTTAAAATATCATACAATGACCTTCAAATAGGTGGAACTTCCGAAAGATTAAACAAAGATAGTTTCAAAAAATACAGAAAATTAAATCCCCTTGTAGTAGCCTATGCAATTCCAGAAGAAGATATAATTGTTGGTTTAAAATCTCCATTAACCATGATAGGGAGTGATACTATTTTAAATAAAAACAAAAACAATCATCCAAGAGGTGCTGGTTGTTTTTCAAGATTACTTGGCAAATATGTTAGAGAAGAAAAAACAATTTCTTTAATGGAGGCTATTAATAAAATAACATTAATGCAGGCAAAAAGATTAGAAAACATTTCTTCTTCTATGAAAAATAAAGGTAGAATTAAAATAGGAGCAGATGCTGATATAACAATATTTAATTCAAATACAATTATTGATAAAGCAACAGTAGAAGATCCGGCAATATTTTCAGAAGGGATAGAGTATGTAATAGTAAACGGTGTTATTGTGAAAGATAAAAACGGAATTGTTAAGAATGCTTTACCTGGTAGAAAAATAGAAAATATGGGTAGACTATTTTAAAAGGAATAGATGAATAAGAAATATATTTTTAATACAAAATATGGCTGGATATTGGTTAAATATACCAATAAAGGGATTGTTTCTTTAAGATTGCCTTCTTTAAGGAAAAATATAGAGTATTTTTGTAAAGAAAAAGTTCCTACAGGATTTTTAAAAAGGTTAAAAAAAGATTTTAATAAGTATTTTGATGGTAAAAAAGTAAGTTTTAAATATCCTGTTGTCATAAGTGAATATACTGAATTTTCAAAAAAAGTATGGTTGGCTTTAATTAAAATTCCATATGGAAAGGTAGTATCTTACAAAAAATTAGCAGAGAAAATTAGAAATCTAAAATCTTTTAGAGCAGTTGGAAATGCACTTACTAAAAATCCAATACCTGTTATTATTCCCTGTCATCGTGTAATTTTAAGTAATGGTGAATTAGGAAGATTTAGTGGGGGAATTAAATGGAAGAAACTACTTCTTAAAATAGAAGGAGTATTAAAATATGATTGAAAAGGAAACCGAAACATTAGAGTTTAAGAAAAGCACTTCTGAATTAAAAGAAGCGATTATCTCTATTGTATCAATCTTAAATAAACATAAAGTAGGTGAATTGTATTTTGGTTTAAAAAATGATGGCACAGTCGTTGGGCAGCAGGTAGGTAAAGAAACAATAAGAGATGTCTCAAGGTCAATCTCATCAAATATTGAACCTAAAATATACCCAATGCGAAATTAAGATGCGCTGTTTTTGCAACCACTGATACAGTAACACCTATTGATATGAAGGATTATGAGGGAGACCTGTTTTCCCTTATACGAAAAGCAGAAGAATATATCCTTGAGCATATAAACATCGGGATGCGTCTTGAAGGATTTCGCAGGATTGATGTTCCTGAAATAGACAAGGATGCATTTAGAGAAACAATTATAAATGCTTTTTGCCACAGGGATTACTATAACTACGATTCTGTAAATATTGCAATCTTTAAGGACCGACTTGAGATTAGAAGTCCTGGTCTTTTGTATGGAGGTCTAACTATTGCAAAAATCAGAAAAGGAAAGTTGTCAGAAAGGCGAAATGAACTTATTGCCGAGTTGTTCCACCGTGTTCATTTTGTTGAAAAATGGGGAAGGGGTATCAAACTAATTCTTGAAAGAGAACCCTCGGCCGAATTTGAAGAAATCGGAAGACAATTTATTGCTGTGTTTAAGAGAAAAAAGTTAATGGGTAAGGACACTGTAAAGGACACTGTAAAATTTCTTGGAGAAAGAGAGAGATTTATTGTAGATATATTGTTAAAGAACCCCAAAACAACGACTCAAGAATTATCCAAAGAATTAGGGATTAACTTAAGGAATACAAAAAAATATATTTCACAGTTAAAAGAAAAAGGAGTTATTAGAAGGATAGGTTCTGACAAGAGCGGATATTGGGAAGTAATATCCAAATAAAAAATGAACACAAATAATTTTTTACTTGATAAAGAGTGGTTTGATAGAGTATATGGCGCCCCAATAAATTGGGCAACTACATTAAAAAAATAGGGTGTCTGTCCCTGTTTATTTTAAGGGCGTGCCAGATTGATTCAAAGGCATCTTCGTTTGGAAATATTAAAAACCTTCCAAGAATTTTGTTGTTAGATTCTTTGAATTCAGAATCAACTACAACTACATATTCTGTGTCTGACTTTACTTCATCAAACAATGATTTTACTATGGAATCTGAATAATCGTACATAAAGTGGGGAATAGATGGAAGTAGTACCATTCCAAGAAATTCGGCTAAGGCATTTAAACAAACCGCAGTTGATATTGCTCCTAATTCTTTTAAGGCAGATTGTTCCATTTCAGCAAGTATTTTTGTTTCCCCAACAGATTTTTTCATTAAAATATCTGCCAGGACTAAAGCACTTTCTTTTTTAAACGAAAGTAAAACCTTGCCAGATACTTTACCTAATACTTTAAAATATATTCCTACAATTAGTTCATTAGAAGTGGTGAGTACATCTGCTAATTTATTTATTGATAATATATTTACTTTCGGCACATCAATCATTACTTTCTTGTTAATCATTTTTGACAAGGCAGTGGCCGAGTGACTTATGCCAATACTTGCAATTTCTTTTAATGCATCTCTTTGAATTTCAGTTAGTTCCAAATGTTTTTTCATTTGTTTTCCTGCTTCGCAACTTTAAATTTTTTGGCAATGTCTACTAATTCAACAGACAATTTTTTCAATTCTGTAGATGACCCAAAAATTTTCTTTGTTAAATCTGCCTGACTTTGGGCTAAATTTAAAACATCATCAGTTGACTTTGCATTTTCTTCTGATATTTTTGCAATAGCAGAAATTGCCTTTCTAACCAATTCACAACTACTTGATTGTTCCTTGGTGTTTTTGGAAATCTCCGAGGATAAGTTACTTATGTCTAAGACGGCAGATGATAATTCTTCAAGAGCACTTCCTGTTTTATTTATGTAAACTACACCAGCTTGAACTTCTTTTAAACCACCTTCTGTGGCCGAGATGGCTTCATTAGTTTCATTTTGTATTTCTTTAAGTAGTTTTATGATTTGTTCAGTAGCTTTACCGGTTGCTTCAGCAAGTTTTCTTACTTCATCGGCTATGACTCTAAATTCTTGTGCACCTTCACCGGCTCGGGCTGCTTCTATGGCCGTATTAATAGCCAGTAAATTGGTTTGCTCAGCAATCTTTGTAATGACTTCTACAATTTGACCTACATGGGTAGATCTTTCTTTTAATTTTCTGGCTATATTGGCTGAGTTATTTACAGAAATATTAATCTGGTTCATTTTGTTTATCGTTTCTCTTATTAAATCGCTGCCTTTCTTTGAGATTGATGCGGCTAAGTTGGTTTTTTCATCCTGTATTTGAGTTCTGGTGGCTACTCTGTCTACAGATGTTAACATTTGTTCAATCACTTGTGAAGTTTTTTCAATCTGTTTTGTTTGAATATAAGCACCCCTGGCAATTCCAGATACAGAATTTGTAATGTTTGTTGCTGATGAATTTAAATTCTCGGATAAGGCAGCAAATTCTCCCGAATATTTTGAAATTAATTCAGAAGTATTCTTTAACTGGGTTAAAATTTTGGTTAGATTTTCTACTAATGTATTAAATGCATTGGCTAAGGCACCCATTTCATCTTTTGAGCCAACTTTTATGCTTTGAGTTAAATCCCCTTTTGAAGAAGATATGGCTACAGATATTAGTTTATGAATTGGAGTCACAACACTTTGTGAGATCCGCAAGGAAAAAGTTAGTATAATTAATGCAATTAAAATTGTTGCTCCAAGTATAAAAATTCTGATAATAACAATTTCTTTATCAAATTTTTTTTCTTCGAAGAAGATTAAAGAATGTAATTTTGGTTCTATACTTTCTAAGACAGATAAAGATTTTGTAAGAGATAATTCATTAACCCCTTTTTGTAAAGTATCTATATTCATTTGAATTTCCTTGGACCTTAATATTACTTCCTCAATGTTTGTCATAAGTTCAGGATTTCTACTTTGTTGAATTTTATCGCTTCTATTAGACAAATCTTCTATAAACTTATCTATGTTTATTTTAGAAGCATTTATTAGTTTTATATCTTTGCGTGTTTTATATAATTGTAATTTTAACTCAATATCTTTAAAAATTACAAGTGAAGAATTTGCATTTTTTATGATTTTGATATTGTCAGATATTGACTGGTTATAAAAATAAAAAGAGCCGAACATCGTCAGAGCGGTTAGAACTATACTTATCAAGATCATTGTTAATATTTTTTTACCAATATTTATGGCCACTGTTCTCCTCCTTTCGTTATAATGTTGTTTATGTCTAATATTAAAACAACCTCACCATTTCCTAATATAGTCGCCCCAGAGAAAATCTTTGATGGTTTTAACAACTTACTTATTGGTTTTACAACTATTTCATGCTGGGATTTTATTTTTGAAATTTCGAGACCAATATCTTTACCTTTGTATTCTGTGACTATAACTTCTTTTGAGTCATCTTTTGTCCCATTTTCAATACAAAGGAGCTTTTTTAGATTTATTAACTCACATTTAGGGTCAACCCGCGCACCACCAGAAGAGGGTACGGGGTATACTTTTTTTACAATAGAAAAGGGCAAGGCATATGTTTCTCCATAAACATCTACGATAAGAGCTTGTATGATGGCTAATGTTAGAGGAACTTTTATTGTCCATTTAGAACCCTTTTTAAATGTTGATTCTATTTGAAATGTTCCATTTAATGATTCTATTTTAGTTTTTGCAACATCAAGGCCAATACCCCTTCCAGATATTTGATTGGCGGAAGTTACTGTTGTAAATCCTGGAATAGTTAAAAAGTAAAAGCATTCTTTTTCGCTTAATAATCCGATCTCATTTGATTTTATAATGCCTTTTTTTATAGCTATTTCTTTTACTTTATTTATATTAATTCCATGGCCATCATCTTCTACTTCGATAATGACATGATTTTCTTCTTTTCTGGCCGTAAGCATTATTTTTCCCTGGGGATTTTTACCTTCTTTTTCCCTTATTTCTGGAGTTTCAATTCCATGATAAACAGCATTTCTAAGGATGTGAATTAAAGGTTCATATAATTCATCAAGTATTCCTCTGTCTAATCCTATATCTTTCCCATCTATTATAAAGTTAATATCCTTCTTTTGCTCCCGGGCTAAGTCTCTTACCGTTCTTGGAAATCTATTAAATATATAGTCAGTAGGTACTATTCTTGTTTTTAATACAGCATTTTCTAAATTTGAAATTATTTTATTCACATTGTAAGATAAATCATTTAACTCATTATCATTTAAAGATGATATTGCTTCTTGTAATCTGTTTTTGCTTATGACGAGTTCTCCAATAAGATTTATTAGCTCATCAAGTATTTTTATATCAATTCTTAAAGTGGTAGGTTTAGTTATCTCTTCAAGTGGTGTACTTAATTCAAACCTGTCTTTTACAGTCTTTGTTAGTCTTTCATCACTTTCAATACGCTTCCCCAAGCCGTTTATTAAAGTTTCCAACCAATCTATACCTTTAAACAGGGTATTTATCATTTCAGAAGTTAAATTTCTTTCACCTTTTTGAACCAAATCTATTATATTCTCTAATTCGTGAGATAGTTTTGTAATCTTTTCAAAACCCATGGTAGCCGACATACCTTTAATATTATGTAAGCATCTAAAAACATCATTAATCAGATTTGAATTAGAAGGGGACTTTTCTAATCTTAGCAAAGTTTGATTTAAATTAGATATGATTTCTCTACTTTCATTTATGAATATTTCTTTGTAGGGCAATAATGAAGCATCCATTTATTTTCCTTTTAAGATATTTTCTACAATTTCCAGGACTTTTTCAGGTTGGAACGGTTTTATAATAAAAGCTTTTGCTCCACTTTGAATTGATTCTTCTACAAGGAGTTCTTGTCCCATAGCGCTAACCATAATAATTTTTGCTTCAGGATCAAATTTTATTATTTGTTTAACAGCGTCTATTCCATTTAACATGGGCATGATCATATCAATTGTAACTAAGTCTGGTTTTAGTGTTTTATATTCCCTGACAGCATCTTCTCCATTATCTGCTTCACCAACAATTTCATATTTGATTTTTAGAATATCTTTTAACATCATTCTCATAAATGAAGAATCATCAACTATCATTATTTTAAGCATTTTGTCCTCCTTTTCAACTTTTTATATGATTTTATTAATATTGATTATATCAATTTCTTCGTTATTTATGTTCACCGTTCCTTTTTTAAATTCTAACTCTTTGAAATTTATCTTTTCTCTGGAGATATAAGCAACTTCATATACGCGTTCAGCCAGTATCCCGAACCTCTCTCCATTAACTTTTACCACAATTATCCGATAATTGCTATTATTTTTTTTAGGAATAAGTAAAATTTTACTAAGGTCATAAACGCCAATAATTTCTCCACGGAAATTAGTTATACCTTTTATTATTGGGTCTCCTTTTGGTAAGCGAGTAATTTCCTGATACGGAATAATTTCTTCTACATTATTTATCTCAACAAAAAATTTTTTATCCCCGATTTCAAATAACAGCAAAGGTAATTGATTTTTTTGTTCCATAAAGTATATTTTAATAATAAATGGTAATAAAGTCAAGTTAAAAAATGCAAAATTGCGGATATCTAATTAGATGTAAAAATATTATTGATAGAATTGAAGTTATATAACTAAACATAAAAATAATTTAGGTAAATTTGTCCTTCTCCTTGTGTATCAATAGTTTTTAATACTTGAAAAAATAAAAAAAATAAAAAAAACACTTGACAAAATACAATTATTTGTATATACTTTAATTGTAGTTACCTGATTTATCAGGTTTTTTGCCCAATGAATTGGGTAACTACAAGGAGAAAATATTTGTATACGGATTATTTTGGGTTTACTGAAAAACCGTTTGAAAATACATTGAATATTAAAATGTTTTATTCATCTCCAATGCATGAAGAGGCATTGATGAGGATGCTTTATGTTATTTCTGAAAGACAAGGCGTAGGAATGCTTACAGGAGATTATGGGAGTGGTAAGACAATACTAACAAGAATTTTATCTACACAGTTAAATAAAAATCAAAATAATTTTGTTTTTATAACAAATCCACAACTTGATTCTGTTGAGATGCTAAAAGAAATAGCTAGACAGATAGCGGTTGTAGATAAATTACCCAGCGAAAAAAGCGATTTACTTAATATTTTAAGGGATGTGTTTAAGAGAAATTTAGAAATAGGTAGGAATACTGTAGTTATTGTTGACGATGCTCAACTTATAAAGGAGAATGAAACTTTAGAAGAGTTAAGATTACTTTTGAATTTACAACCAGCTGATAAATTCTCAGTAACGCTTCTTCTTGTTGGACAGACTGAACTAAGAGAAAAGATAAATAGGATTCCGCAGCTAAAGCAAAGATTAGCCATGAAGTATCATTTAGATGCTTTAAATGACCAGGAAACAGGAGAATATATTTTATATAGATTAAAAATATCGGGCAGGGTTGACCCATTATTTACAGATTTAGCCATTAGAGCCATATATGAGAATACAAGAGGTGTTCCCAGAGAGATAAACAATATCTGTAACTGGTGTTTATTGGCAGGATTTTCAAAAAAAGTAGACACGATAAATAAAGAAGTTGTTGAAGCAATTATTAAAGAAATGGCCGTGTAATAAGACAGGAGGTAAATAGTTAGCGTGAGGACAGTAAATGAGATATAAATATTTTAAAGCAATAATCGCCCTTAGTCTTTTGTCGAGTAATTTTTTGTTTTCTCAAACCCCGGCTACAAGTACGGATATTTCTGATATTGCTATTTTAAATTTTAAGGTTGAATATGAAAAGAAATTAAAAGAAAACATTGAAGATATTTTAACTAAAACATTAGGTCAGGGAAAGTCAATTGTAAATGTTTCTGTAGATGTAACTACTGATGTTGAGAAGAGGAAAAAAGAAACATATACTAAGACCGAAGATGATGGTGACTTAAATACCTGGTTATCTCCTGGTATTCCAATTCCACCTGGATTAAAAGATAGACAGAAGAATGTTGAGGTTTATGAAGCAGTTGTCAGACCAAAAATTTCCAGAATAGATGTTGTTATTATATTAGAGAAGTTTATTAAGGATAAAGATGAAGATATTAAGGAAATAGTGGAAAAAGTGATTGGTTTACCTAAAGCACAACAGAAAGTAGAAATAAAAAGAAGGGAATTTAGTGCTAATCCTCTTGACTCGGACTTTTTTGATAAAAACAAAATATATTTAATTGTTCTGATGATAGTGATTGCGGCTATGGTATTTTTATTTGGACCAGTAAGGTTATTTATGAAAAATATTTCAAAAACAATGTCTGAAGGCAGAGGAAGAGAGGCTAACTTTGAAATTGGTGGTGCAGGTGGTGCTTTAACAGCCGGTGAGGGTAGAGTTAATCCTGCGGCATTAGGAATGGGTAATGCAGCCACAGGTGCGTCTTCACAGGTTATTGAGGGAGGTGGTTCAAGAGTTACTGAAGTTAGTGGTTCAACAATAACTTTAGAAAAAGGTGGGGAGATAAGGGTTCTTACCCCATTTTCTTTTATAAAGAAAAGCAATATTCAGAATTTAATATACTTAATTCAAGAGGAACCACCTGAAATAGTATCTCTTATAATGACATATTTACCTCAAGAAGAAGCAGTAGAAGTAATGGCCGCCTTGCCTATTGAGTTACAAGCAAAAGTAGCCATTGCTATGTCTCAGGTTAAACAAGCAAGTGCTGAAAGTGTATTAAAAGCAGAAGAAGAGATAAAAAGAAAGATAGATTTCTTAGTCGGTGGTCTTGAAAGGTTTATGGGAATATTAGACAGGTTAGATAAACCAACAAGAGATGAAATTTTAGAATCATTGGAAAAAGAAAGTCCGGCCTTAGCCGAAAAAGTAAGAAGGGAAATTTTTGCTTTTGAAAATATTATTGATCTTGAAGATGCTGCCTTACAAGTTGTATTAAGAGAAGTTAAAACAGATGCCTTAGCCAAAGTGTTAACTAAAGCACCTCCTGAAATTGTAGAAAAAGTAAAGAAAAATATATCTGGTGGGTCAGCAACATTACTTCAAGAAGAGATGGATTTGATAGGATACTTAACACCTATGCAGATAGATGAAGAAAGAAGTAAAGTAGTAAATATAATTAAGAAATTGGAAAAGGAAGGTAAAGTTGCTATTGGGAAAAAGAGAAAGAAAGTAGAAAAGATAGAAAAGATACAAAGGTTAGAATCCGAAATGCAGGATGAAAGAAAACAAAGTAGTGAAAGTTTAGCCAGTGGCGGAGAAAAAGCAAACAGGGCAGAAAGAAAAGTAAGTATTAGTGACTATGAAGGTAAAAGCACTGGTAAAATTTTGTCAATGGTGAATATATTTAAAGAGATGGAAAAAAAGAAAAAAGAAGAGCCTTCGGTTTCAGAACAAAAGAAAGAAGAAAAAGAATCTTTATTTGTTTCTAAAAAGGCTGGGGAAACAAAACCAACCAAGGAAGATATGGCTAAATTTTACAATCTGGGTGTAACGGCTTATAAGGGAAAAAGATTTGATGAGGCGATTAATGAGTTTAATAAGTGTGTTGCTTTAAATCCAGGGTTATGGCAGGTTTATCAATTTATAGGTAATTGTTATTATGCCAAAGGGAATATGGTCGAAACTGTAAGAGCGTACCAGAAGTCGCTAAGTATAAACTCAAATAATCCATCTTTAGCCAGCTGGATTAAGGCCTATTATGAAAAAAATAAGACGGCGACAAAATAGGAGGTGAGCATAAATTGGAAGATGATACATTACCACCCGTACCGCCATTTAGTGGAATAAACAATCAAAAAGATAATAATTTTTTACCAGATATTGATGAGAATATGTTTGTTCCACCTCCATCTTCTGAATCTGATTCTAAGTCAGAAACCCCGTTTTTTACTCCACCTATTACTTTGCAAAGAGAAAAGGAATTAGCCGATAAAGTATTGAATTTGCATGGTTTATTAAAAAACAAAGAAGAAGAAATTAAAAAGATGAAGGTAGGGTTACAAAGAGAAATAGATGAATATAAAGCAAGATTGGATAAAGAAGAGTCCGATTGGGATAAATTGCGTAAAGATAAAGAAGAAGAAATGAAAAGTATTAAAAACTTATTAATGAAAAAAGACGAAGAAGTAAACGTAAAAATAATCGAGATGGAATCTCAGTTAAAATCAAGACTTGAAGAGAGTTTTTCAAAACAACAGTTAAAATTATTTGAAGAAAAAGAAACATTAATAGAAAACTTACAAAAAAAAGAAGAAGATAATGTAGTCATAAAAGAAGAATTGGCCAAAAGAGAATTGGTTTGGAATAAAAGAGAGCAAGAAATAAAATCTTTACAGGAAAAATCTCTTCTGGAATTAAAAGAAGCAGAGGAAAAGTTACAACAGGAAAGAGAAAGGACATGGTTTCAAACACTTAAGGTAAAAGATGAAGAGGTAAATGCATTAAAAGTTGAAATAACATTACAAGAGACAAAGATTAGAACAATTATCGAAAAGAAAGAAGAAGAGATAAAGAAGATTAACGAGAATGCATCAAAAGTTGTAGAAGAAAGAACTAAAGGAATAATAACTGATAAGGAAAGAATATTAGAAATTCTTTCTAATAGGGAAAAAGAAATTGAAGATTTAAGAAAATCATTTAAGGAAAAAGAAGAAGGGTTAACAAGAAAAATAGAAGAAAGTGAATTAGATGCAAAATTATCTATTGCCAAATCAGAGCAAGACTTAAAAGAAAGAGAAAAAAATACATGGATTGAAAGAGAGGAATGGATTAAGGTATTAAAACTACAGTTTGAAACTAAAGAAAAGGAATTAAAACAAATTCTCGAGAAAGAAAGATTGGAAAACAAAGAAAAGGAGAATAAATTTGAAGAAGAGCGCAAAAAATTTGTAGAGTTACTAAATAAAAACGACGAAGCAATAAATGCTTTAAGGATGGAAGTGAAAGAATTGGTGAAATTGCATGAAGATGAGATTAAAAAGCTAAATGAAGAATATGTAAATGACTTGAATTTGATGGAGATAAAAATTAAAGAAAAAGATGAAGAAAAAAACGGGTTGATTAAAGAGTATTTAGAAAAAGAATCAGCCCTTCGCTATCAATTAATAGATATGGAAAGTAAAATAAAAGATGTTAATTATGAGGTTTGCAAACAAGAGGATTTATGGAAAAAAAGTTTAGAGGTTAAAGAATTTGAGATGAACAACTTGAAAACCGAGATATTAAGAAAAGAAAATATAATAAAAGAAGCATATGATCTTAAAGATAAAGAGATAGGAGAAATAAAAAAAATATTTGAACAAGAGAAAATCTACGCCAAAGAGTACATAACCACTATTGAAATCTCTGAAAGGGATGAAAAGATTAAAATATTAACTGAGAAGTTAGATAAAGCCGGAAATGAATGGTCTTGTAGGTTTGAAGATGAGAAGAAATATTTCATGACAAGGATAAAAGAAAGAGAAGATAATTTGTTGGAAGAGGTAGGGGAAAATAAAAGATTATCAGATAAAATAAGGCAGGAAAAGGAAATTTATAGCGAGAGAGAAGAAGAAATTAAACGATTAGGGGAAAAACATGAAATATTAGAAAGTCAATTAAGGTTAGAAGTAGAAAGTTTAAAAAATAACTTAAAAATAAACGAAGAAAATTATATCAATAAAATTAAGTTAAATGAAGATAAAATCAGGATACTTGAATCTGAAAAAATAAGATTAGAAGGAGAAAAATCAAAATTAGAGTATGATCTAAAACAAATAAGTGAAGACAGGATAAAGGTACTGGAAGAATTCGAGAAGAGCAGATTGGATAAAGATAATAAAATAAAAACATTAGAAGATAATATTTTTAGAATAAGTAAAGATAAAGAAGACAAGATGAAGTTTTTGAGTGAGAAAGATGAAGAAATACAAAGGTTTATACAAAGAATGTCTAATTTAGAACAGAAAAGATTGGAGTTGGAAGGCGAAATAAAACACATAAATCAAGAAAAGGAAAGTTTAAAAAGCAACTTAAAAACAAACGAAGAAAATTATATCAATAAAATTAAGTTAAATGAAGATAAAATCAGGATACTTGAATCTGAAAAAATAAGATTAGAAGGAGAAAAATTAAAATTAGAGTATGATCTAAAACAAATAAGTGAAGACAGGATAAAGGTACTGGAAGAATTTGAGAAGAGCAGATTGGATAAGGAAAACAAGATGAAGTTTTTGGAAGAAAATTTTTCTAAACTAAGCGAGAAAGATGAGGAGATGCAAGGATTTATACAAAGAATATCTAATTTAGAACAGGAAAAATTAGAGTTAAAAGGTGAAATCCCAAATCGTTTAAAAATATTAGAAGAGGAATATAGCCAGAAAGAACATTCTTTTAGTGAAAGTCTTGAAAATATGAAGAAAATGGAAATCGAGATATTGGATATCAAGAATTTAGTCAGGGAAAAAGAAGAACATATATTAAAATTAAAAAGTTCGATAGATAATAATTTGGAAAGAATATCTAATCAAGATAAAGAAATACATGATTTAATCTCTGAAATTTCAATGTTAAAAGAGCAAGTTTTGTCGAAAGATACTTTAGGCAATCAAATAGAAATTGAGAAAAACAAGATAATACAGGAGGTGCAATTAGAGTTAGAAAAGAACAAAGAAGCTAGATCAGATTATGAATCTCAATTATTAAGAAAGGATGAAATTAACAAAGGTCTTTTAGAAAAACAGGAAGAATACAATAATATTATAAAGATTAAGGAAGAGGATCTCACTGATTTTACAGTTAGAATAAAGGAGTTAGAAAAAGATTTAAACGAAAAAGAGGAAAACTTAAATTTGTTAAAAAATAAATTAGATGAGACTGAAAATAGAATAAAAAGTGAATACGAAATGAAGGAAGAGGAGTTAAAATTAGCCATAAACCGTTTGCAGATGCAATTAAAAGAGGTAACGAATAGATATGAACAAGGATTAAAAGACGAAAAAGAAAAAATTAAATCCATTCAGGCAGAATATGCTTTAATTGAGGTTAAATTAAGGACACAAAAGGAAAAAGAAGAAGGAGAGAGAAAGAAACTAATAGATGTGGAAGATAAATTAAATCAAACAAAGGTTAATTATGAAAACCAAGAAAAAGAATTTATATTTAAAATAGAAAACTTGCAAAATCAGTTAAAATTATACGAGGCTGAAACCAGACAAATAAAAAAGAACTTAGAGAACGAAAAAAAAGAAAAGGCAATATTAGAAAACAAAATAAATAATTCTCAAATCGTTTTAAAAAAATTGCGTAAAAGATTTAATTTTTTCTTATGGTTATGGTATCCAAATGAGCCTCGAAATTAAATCCAGTCGAAAACACTTGCCTTTTTGGTATAAAATTACTATAATTATGATGTAAAATAGGGCAGATCCTATTTTTGTAGCGCTGGGCAACTACATTAAAGGTAAGATATGAAAGTAAAAGTATGGGAAGAGAAGATAAACATACCAACTTATGAAGTTGGAGAAGAAAATAAAAATCCAGACTTAACATTAGAAGGTAATTTAAGAGTATACCCTTATGTAAGAAATTTGCATTTAAAAGATGTAAAAAAGAACTATTTATATAAAGCAATCTTTTTAGAAAATAAATATTTAAAATTAATTATTTTACCGGAAAGAGGTGGAAGAATTTATTCTGCTTTAGACAAAATAAGTGGTAAAGATATGTTTTATAAAAATCCCGTTATAAAACCTGCTATGGTTCAGCTTTCAGGAAGTTGGATAGCCTGCGGTGTAGAGTTTAACTTTCCAATAGGACATTCTATTACTTCTTTTAAAACAATTGATTATCATTATTATACTGAAAAAAATGGTAGTGCTACTATTGTTGTAGGTAATATTGAATTATCTACAAGAATGAGATGGTCTGTTTTTATAAAATTATATCCAGGTATTGCTTATATTGAAATAACAGTTAAACTTCATAATAGGACGAATCTGCCAGAAAGGTATTATTTCTGGACAAATGCAGCAGCGGATGCCACAGATGGTTTAAGAGTAATTTTTCCGGCTAATAAAGTGACAGGTATTGGAATTACAAGAAATTTCCCTGTTGATAATAAAGGAGTAGATTTAAGTTATTATAAGAATTTTGCAAATATTGAAGAGATTTTTGCTCATAAGTGTAAGGAAAATTTTTTTGGATATTATAATGAAGATTATGATTTTGGTGTAGCCCATTATTCAAATAGATTTGAAGAATCAGGAAAGAAGTTTTTTACATGGGGAACTTCTGATTTTGGTTTAATGTGGAGAGATTTTTTAACAGATGATATGCCTCTCTATACTGAGTTTCAATGTGGTTCGTTCATGACACAGGCTAATTTTGAGTTTATGAATCCATATGCTTCAAATATCTGGAAAGGATATTGGATTCCTGTAAGAGGTACAAAAAGTTTTATGTATGCAAATACAGATATAATATTAAATCTGAAACATAATGATAATATGATTAAGTTCTATATTAATTCAACAAAAAAATTTTTGGATTCAAAAATAATACTTACTATTAATGGTAAGGTTATTTATAAAAAAAGGGTATCTTTAAAACCAGAAGTGACTTTTTTTGATTCTGCCTCTCTTCCTAATGCTAATCCTAATGATAAGATTTCCTTTAAGATAGTTAATAATAATATTTTTTTAGCTAAGTATGAACGGATTTTATCAAAGATAAGTTATTATGAATCAGAGAAAGAAACAAAAAGTAAAAACATTAAAAATACAGTAGAAAAATTATACTTTCAAGGATTAGAATTAGAGAAACAAAGATTAATTGGAAAGGCAGGAAAGAAGTATTTAGCCGTATTGGAAAAGAATCCAGGATATTCACCAGCAATTTTAAGATTAGGAATTATTGCTCTAATGAGAGGTTTATTTAGTGAAGCAGAAGAAAAGTTTTTAAGAGTATTAAAATGTAGTAATTATGATTTGGATGTTTACTATTTTTTAGGACTAAATTACAAGGGACAGGGGAAATTATTAAAAGCAAAAGAATGTTTTTGGAAATCAAGTTTAGATAAGAGTTATATTGCACCCGCATCTTTTGTTGAATTAGGTAAGATTGCATTAATTGAGAAAAATTATAATAAAGCAGTAGATTTGTTTAAGAAAACATATTCAAGAGATTCAAATAATCCAAAGATAGTGGGTCTTTATACTGCTGCATTAAGGAAATGTGGAAAGACAAATGAAGCAAGGAAGATAATAAACAATTTCATTGTAAAAGAACCAATAGATGGGTTAATTTTATTTGAGCATTGTTTGATAAATAATAATAAAAAGTATAAAGATATTTTAGATAGGATTCTAAAAAGAATACCTGAAAATTCTATAGAACTTGCAATGGATTATATTCAAAGTGGACTATATAATGAAGCAATTAAAGTTTTAAGTAAAGCAAGAAAAGATTTTTCTAATTATCCTTTAATATATTACTATTTGGGTTACTGTTATGAGAAGATTGGAAATATTAAAAAGGCAAAAAAGAATTACTTTTTAGGTGCAAAGTTAAAATGTAAAAGAGTTTTTCCATGGCAGATTGAATCTGTAGAGATATTAAAAAACGCTATAAAATACTTTCCAAATTTACCAAACACATATGAATACTTAGGTAATTTTATGTTTTACAAATGCAGATACGAGGAAGGATTAAGGGATTTTTATCTGGCCAGGAAATTAGGTTCAAATAATTCTACTGTATACAGGAATATTGCACTTGGTCATTTGAGAGCAAAATTAAACCATTGTAAAATGGCGGAAGAGTATGAAAAAGCAATTAAACTTGATTCAAATAATTGGGAAGTTTATTATGAAGCAGATAGATTTTTAGCAGCATATGGATATTTAAATATTAGAAAAAGAATTGCATCTAAAATAACAAATAAAGTATTAGAACATCCTAAGGCTATGGAAAGAAAGGCAAAATTATATATAGATTTAAAAGAATATGATCAGGCAATTGAATTTATAAAAGATAAACAGTTTTATCCATGGGAAATAGAATATTTATCACGGCAGATTTATGAAGACGCTTATAATAGTAAAGCAGAATTATTAATTGAAGCAGGAGAATATGATAAAGCATTAGAATGTACAAAATTGGCCATGGAATATCCTAAAAATATTGGAGTTTTAAAGTTTAAGGGTAGAGTTCATGGCCGTAGTTTGTATTTACAAGGAATAATTAAAAAGAAATTCAAGGAATATTGGAATCAGATAATAAGTAAAGAGGTAACCCCAAAATTTGTATGTGAATCTGAAGTACATCCGTATTTTTATCCTGCATTAGAAAAAATATTTTTTAATACATTGATTCTTGCAGAATATGGTAAAATTAAAAAAGCTGATAAAATTTTACAAAAAGTATTAGAAATTTGTAGAAAGAATTACTTGTATTTGTTAGATATTCTATCATATTTGGAAGGTTGGTGTTTTGTAACAAATTCTAAAAAGGTTTCAGCAAATAATGTTATGTTGTGTGGTTATAAGATTCCAAAAGTTTGTAAAAAGTTTTTAAAAGAAATTGCAAAGATGTGCAATGAAAAAAGAAAAATAAATCAGGGAGGTAAAACATGATTAATCAGGATGAAATTTTGAAAATATTTAAAGATGCGGGTGCATTGCTTACCGGACATTTTAAATTAACTTCAGGATTGCATAGTGGAACTTATCTTGAAAAGTTTAAAGTTTTACAATATCCAAAATACACAGAAATTTTATGCAAAGAAATAGCAGAAAGGTTTAAAGATGACAATATTGAAGTTGTAATTGGACCTGTTACTGGCGGCGTAATTCTTGCTTATGAAGTAGCAAAACAACTAAATGTAAGAGGAATATTTACTGAAAGAGAAGAAGGAAAGATGACTTTAAAAAGGGATTTTGAAATAAAACATAATGAAAGAGTGCTTATAGTTGAAGATATTATTACAACAGGTGGTTCTGTTATGGAAATTGTTAATCTTGTAAAAGAACTAAACGGAGATATAGTAGGTGTTGGATTGCTAATAGATAGAAGCGGTGATAAAGTAGATTTTGGTGTCCGAAAAGAAGCACTGGCCACATTAAATGTTGAGAATTTTAGGTCAGAAAAATGTCCACTTTGCAAAAAAGGTATTCCTTTAACAAAAAGAGGTAGCAGAAAATAGAGACACATCCCAATTTATGGAGGAGAAAAATGTCAGAATGGATTAAAGCGGAAGATTTAAAATATACCAAAAGCCATGAATGGATTAAAGTAGAAGGAAATACTGGAACTATTGGAATTACCAGCTATGCGACTACTCAGGTTAAAGATATTGTGTTTATAGAGTTACCAAAAGTGGGGTTAGAAGTAAAGATGGGTTTACCATTCGGAACATTGGAATCTGTAAAGGCAGTTTTTGAACTGCTTTTGCCTGTTTCCGGTAAAGTGATAGAGATAAATGAAAAAATAAATTCACAACCCGAGACGGTTAGTAAAAGTCCAGATAAAGAAGGTTGGCTTATAAAAATTCATATAAGTGATATGAAAGAGTTAAATAAATTAATGAATGCTAATGAGTATAAAAAATATATAGAAGAAGAGGTAAAGGAACAGCACTGATATGCAATTTCCATATTTACCACATACAGATGAAGATATAAAAGAGATGCTTCGGATAATAGGAGTAAAGTCCATTGATGATTTGTTTAAAGATATTCCGGAGACATTAAGATTAAAGAAAAATTTAAATTTGCCGGAAGCGAAATCCGAATTAGAAGTAAGACAGGAATTGCATAATATAGCAAGTAAAAATTGCAACACAGATGAATACATTAGTTTTCTTGGTGCAGGTGCATATGACCATTTTATTCCATCTGTTGTTAAATATTTATCTAACCGTTCAGAATTTTGTACTTCATACACGCCATACCAGGCAGAAGTTTCTCAAGGGATATTACAAGTATTTTTTGAATATCAAACTATGATTTGCGAGTTAACAAAAATGGATGTTTCAAATGCTTCAATGTATGATGGTTCAACCGCTCTGGTTGAAGCAGTATTCATGGCTTATAATACGAACAATAAAAAGAAAGTTATCCTGCCAAGATGTCTTCATCCGGAATATAAAGAAGTGTTAAAAACTTATACTAAAAATTTAGAAATAGTGATAGAAGAAGTAAATTGTACTAATGGAATTATTGACCTGAATGATTTAAAAGATAAATGTAAAGATGATGTAGGCTGTGTGATTATTCAGCAACCTAATTTTTTTGGATGTATTGAAGATGTAATTGAGATAGAAAAGATTGTTCATAAATGTGGTGCTATTTTTATAGCCTGTGTTGACCCGATATCACTTGGAATTTTAATTCCACCAGGGGAGTATGAGGCTGATATTGCCGTAGGCGAGGGACAGGCGTTAGGCAATGACTTGAACTTTGGAGGTCCGTATTTGGGATTTTTTTCGGCTAAGAAGGAATTTATGAGAAACATTCCAGGTAGAATTATTGGTGAAACAGTTGATAAGGAAGGTAAACGGGCTTTTACTCTTACCTTGCAAACAAGAGAACAGCATATCAGAAGGGAGAAAGCAACTTCAAATATATGTTCAAATGAATCGCTCTGTGCTGTTGCTTCCACTATTTATTTATCTTTATTAGGAAAAGAAGGTATTAAAGAAGTAGGTAATCAATGTTTACAGAAATCACATTTTTTAAAAGAAAACTTGTGCAAAACATCAAATTTTAAAGAAAAGTTTTCAAGCCCATTTTTTAAGGAATTTGTAGTGGAAAGTTCAACACCTATTAATAAATTAAATAAAAAATTGTTTAAGAATAAAATAATAGGTGGAATAGATTTAGGGAGATTTTTCCCGGAGTTAAAGAATAACATGCTTATTTGTGTTACCGAAAAAAGAACAGAAGACGAGATGAATAAATTTATTGAGGTAGCGTCCCATTTTATATGGGACGGTAGAAAGAAGCGATAAAGATGAAATTAATTTTTGAGAAAAGTAAAACAGGTAGGAAGGGATATTCACTTCCTAAGACTTTTATTTATAAAAAAAATTTAATTCCTGATAAGTTTTTAAGGAAAATAAATGCTAATCTACCGGAAGTTAGTGAACCTCAAGTTGTCAGGCATTACACACGGTTGTCGCAAAGAAATATAGGAGTTGATAGCAATTTTTATCCGTTAGGTTCCTGCACAATGAAATATAATCCAAAAATAAACGAGGAAATTTCATCTTTATCCGGATTTACCAAAATTCATCCTTATCAGGAAGAAAATACGGTTCAAGGTGCTTTAAGAGTAATTTATGAATTAGGAGAGTACTTAAAAGAAATATCTGGTTTAGATGGAATTACTTTTCAGCCTGCTGCTGGTGCTCATGGCGAAATAACGGGTTTACTTATGGCTAAAGCATATCATAAAGATAAAGGCAGACAGCCAAAGAAAGTTTTAGTTACAGATACATCACATGGAACTAATCCGGCCAGTGCTAGTCTTGTAGGATATAATGTAGTTACTGTACATTCAAAGAATGGATTTACAGATATTGATGATTTAAGAAGTAAACTTGATGAAGATACGGCGGTTTTTATGATAACGATTCCAAATACTTTAGGAATATTTGAAAAAGATATTGTAAAAATTTCCGAGATGGTTCATAAAGTAAAAGGACTAATGTATATGGACGGTGCTAATCTTAACGCCATACTTGGCATAACAAAGCCAGCTGATTTTGGAATAGATATTATGCATTTTAATCTTCATAAAACATTTTCTACTCCGCATGGCGGAGGTGGACCTGGTGCCGGTCCTGTGGCCGTAAGAGAATTTTTAAAAGAGTATTTACCATACCCTGTAGTTGATAAAAAGGACGACAAATTTATCTTTAATTATAATATTCCAAAATCTATTGGTAAAGTTAGAAACTTTTACGGTAATTTTAATGTATTAGTCAAGGCATATATTTATTTAAAATTAATAGGAAAAGAAGGGATAAAGGAAGTAAGTAAACTTGCTGTTCTTAATGCGAATTATTTAAAAGAGATTTTAAAAAAATATTTTAATTTACCATATAATGTTATATGTAAACATGAGTTTGTACTTTCAATGAATACATTCAAAGATAAGGATGTTAGAGCAATTGATATTGCCAAAAGACTGCTTGACTATGGATTTCATCCACCTACAATTTATTTCCCTTTAATTGTTGAAGAAGCATTTATGATAGAACCGACTGAGACTGAAGATAAGGAAACATTAGATGAGTTTATTGAAAGTTTAATAAATATTAAAAAAGAAATAGAAGAAAATCCCGAGGTTGTAAAAAATGCACCACAGACCACACCTATCCGAAGAGTAAATGAAGTTCAGGCAGCAAGAAATCCTATATTAAAATATGAAAAGAAGTAAATGGAGATTATTTTTAACTAAAAATTTAGCCGGTTTTACCAATATGGCTATTGATGAAGTTTTGCTTTTGGAAAGCGGGAAAAGAAAATCAAATTATGAGGGTAATCTAAGATTTTATACCTGGAAAAATCCAACAATTTCATTGGGATATTTTCAGAAAGCGGAAGATGTAATAGATGTAAAGAGATGTAAAAATTTGGGGATTAGTCTTGTCCGAAGAATTACAGGTGGAGGGGCTATATATCATAATGCTGAAATTACTTATTCTATTACAACTTTTCTTCCAAATCCTGTTGTTTCTTCTAATATAGAACTGTCATATAAAGTCCTGGAAAGTTTTTTAATAAAAGGTATTTCCGAATTAGGTGTTAATGTGAATTTTAGGAATGAAGTTGAAAAAGATAATAGTAGCTTTTATTGTTTTGCTAATCCATCCAAATACGATATAGTTTTTAATGATAAAAAACTAATTGGAAGCGCACAAAGAAGAAGCAAAAAATGTTTTCTACAACATGGTTCAATCTTGCTTAATTTGAATGATACTGATAAAATGTTTAGTGTCTTTAAAGATAATAAAGATAAAGCCATAAGTGAATTTAAGGAGAGCACCACAACTCTTGAAGATTTGTTAAAGAAGAAAATAAATATAAATGAAGTTATAGATGTATTTATTAAGAAGTTTGAGGAAGAGTTTAATGTTGATTTGGTTTTAAATGAATTTACTAATTCCGAGAAGAAATTGATAAAAGAATTGGAAAAAAAGTATATTAATGTAACGGAGGGTAAAGATGAAACGAATATTAATTAGTGATAACCTTGAAGAAGAGGGTATAAATAGATTAAAGGAAGAAACAAAAGTTGATGTCCGAGTAGGACTTTCAGAAAATGAATTAGTTAAGATAATTGGTAATTATGATGGCTTAATTGTTAGAAGTGCCACAAAAGTTACAAAAAAAATCATAGACTCAAGCTCTCTTAAAGTTATAGGAAGGGCTGGTATTGGTGTTGACAATGTTGATGTTACAGCTGCTACGGCCAGAGGTATAATAGTTGTAAATACACCAACCTCATCTGTTGTTAGTACAGCAGAACATTCTATAGCCATGATGCTCTCGCTTGCCAGAAAGATTCCTTCTGCAAATAATTCCGTGAAAGAGGGGAATTGGAAGAAAAGTAAATACACTGGAGTTGAGATTAGAAACAAAACATTAGGAATAATGGGTCTGGGAAAGATTGGTTCAGAGGTAGCAAAAATTGCAATAAAAATGGGTATGGTTGTTATTGCCTATGATCCGTATGTTTCATTAGAGTATGCCGGAAGAGTAGGTGTCCTATTAGTAAAAAAAGAAGAACTTTTGAAAAAATCGGATTTTATCACCATACATTCAGCTTTAACAAAAGAGTCGAGGAATTCAATAGGTACTTCTGAAATAAATGCAATGAAAAAGGGAGTTAGAGTTATAAACTGTGCCAGAGGTGGAATAATAGATGAAACTGCACTTTATAATGGAATTAAATCCGGTAAAATTGCTGGAGTATCGTTAGATGTTTTCGAGAAAGAACCTCCGGAAAAGAATAATCCATTACTTTCATTAGACGAGGTAATAGTTACACCGCATATTGCCTCATCAACATATGAAGCCCAAAGAAGTGTGGCCATAGAAATAGCCAATCAGGTATTACTGTCCTTAAAAGGTGAAATTCCATCAAATGCTGTAAATCTGCCCATAATGGTACCTCTTGAAAAACTAAGACCGTACTTAAACTTGGCAGAAAAGTTAGGTAAATTCCAAAACCAGTTGATTAGAAATGCGCCTTACTCTATCGAATTAAATTACAGTGGGGAAGTTTTTGAGAATGAGAAAGTGGATATTATTACCATAGGATTTTTAAAAGGATTACTTTCCGGGATAGTTGAGGGGGATGTTACATATGTAAACGCAATTTCCACGGCCAAGGAGAGAAATATTGGTCTAGTGGAAAGCATAAGAAGACTCCCTTCAGTCTATTCAAATCAAATTAGCACAAGTATAAAATGGAAAGAAGGTATTTCGGAAGTCTCCGGGACTGTTATTAATTCTAAGGATAATAGAATCATAGAGATAAATGAATGTCATCTCGATTTAAAGGCATCAGGAAATATATTACTTACCTTTCACATAGATCAACCCGGGATAGTTGCCAGTGTAACTTCTGTTTTAGCCAAGAACAATATTAATATTGCTGAAATGGAACTTGGAAGGAAGAAAACAGGTGGAGAGGCAATAATGACCATAATAATAGATAGTGTCCTTTCTGATGAAACACTTAAGAAAATTTCAAAAATAGAAGGAATTAAAGAAGTTAAAATGCTGAAATTATAAAGGAGGATAAATTACTATGAAAATAATAAAATTAATGCTAATATTTTTTATTTTTAGTTTTATATCTTTAGAATCATATAGTCAACAAAAAATAATTGGGGGTGGTGTAAATACTAGAAACAAATCAGAAACAATGCAATTAGGCTGGTTAGGAATTTCTGCAAAAGGAACATATAGCCTGCCAAGTGGTGATATATCTAATGTATTAAATGGAAGTTTGGGAGCAGAACTAACAGTTGTATATCGAAATTTCATTTTAAATGATTTTGATATACAATTAAGTAGTAGTTATCAAAACTATACAAACAAAGCAGATAGTAGTAATCAATTCCAGACAATAAACGTGAAACTACTTGGAAGATATAATTTCTTTGTGCCAGATGTACCAGGTTGTATTTATGTTGAAGCAGGTGGTGGAGTATCGTTTGAAACTTTAACTGCATCATCAGTAAAATTAGATAATATAGACCCAATCTATCATTTTGGAGTTGGATATGAAATAGGAATTTTTGAAAATTTCACTTTGCAAACAGGAATAAATTATTTACTTATGCCACAAAAATATATTGTAGATGCTATAAGAGATGGCTCGTTTATAAATTTCAGCATAGGTATTAATTATGAATTTTTAGAAGAAAAAGGGGGTAAAAGAAAATGAAAAAGTTTATTATATTTTTAATTTCAGTAATGCTTCTCGTTAGTTGTGGTAAAAATCCATTGCTTTCGTTTTTATCTGAAGTATCTCCTATCACTGGTGGAGGTGGAAATATTGGAGAAGAAGTAATAGAAGGAGATTTCGTTTCTGCTTTTAGTAAATCTATCCCTCTTGCAAAAAGTTGGTCCTCAGATGCAAAAGTTCTTAGGTTTGATAGCAACTCTATAATTGATGATTTAGGTAGAGCAGATTGGAGTATAACTTTCTATTCAAATAGTAAAAAATCAGAAAAAACATGGACTTTTTTTACAATTAATGTCCCTTTGCAAGGAGATATTACAACAAGTATAAGCGAGAGAATTTTTCATTGGGAAAGTCCTGTAACCGGTGTTAACTTAGATGCTAACTGGTCTAAATGGCCAAACAGTAAAAGATGGGTAAAGGATTATAAAAGTTTTGTACCAGATGCCACAGAGATAAAAACAGCAAATGTAAAATTAGCAGACAGTAT
The DNA here is from genome assembly GCA_043822305.1 of Candidatus Firestoneibacteriota bacterium. Classification (GTDB taxonomy): domain Bacteria; phylum Oederibacteriota; class D2-FULL-39-29; order D2-FULL-39-29; family JBDRBU01; genus JBDRBU01. The sequence continues at coordinate 4,373 of JBDRBU010000050.1, read as the reverse complement.
AACATACCAACCTGTATCTTATGATTTTTCTTGGATACCTATAGAATGTAATAAAGGTACTTCATATTATTACGACTTAACAATTTTACCGTCTTATTCTTTAAAAAAGTCATTCTAAAAGCCATTTTTAAAAATATGCAAAAAGGGGTCAGAGTCGTTAAATTATTTGAAATATTTCAAAAATTTGTTAATAGTTATTATATCTAAATACATTGATATCTATAACCACTTTTAGTTTTTTCTTGTCCATTCTATAGCCTTATCAATATCTTTTTCAGATAACCCTAATTTTACAATTTTAGAGCGAATTTTAGAAAGAGAAGATTCTGATAAAAGAGAGATTTTTCCCGGTTTTAAAATTATTTTTTTCTTTGTTTCCTTCTATAGAAAAATATTCTACACCTTGAAAATTTTCAGAAATCTTTTTAGGTAATGTTGTCTGGTTTTTATATGTTTTTTTAATGCAAATTATTCTTTAATTTTTTTCAATTATTTTCTCAAAAAATATTTCACAAAAAATGCAAAATACAAAAAAATGCTTGACAATTATGGGGGGGGGGGGGGGTGTGATATAATTACAAATATGAAAAGATTATCTAAATTTAAATCTTTAATTTTTATATTGTTTTATTTTACTTCGTTTGTTAATTCAGAAGATAATCAGCAAGTTTTAAAAGGTATGGTATCTGTTACCCGAAGTTTAGATACTTATTTGAAGGGTGTCTATGATTTTTCTGGATTAGTTGGTGAGAATAGTGAAGTAAATGGGAGTCTTTGGTTTTGTGAATATATAGCCATGGTGCAATATCCATCAAAAGCAGATGGGTATTTAAGATATTATACTAAAACAGGATTTCCCGAATATAAGGAATTAGCAGAACAGTTTATAGATAAAATTTATAAAGTATACACGAGTACAAAAGATAAGGATGGAAAAAACTGGTTACCAACCCAGCAGTTTATTGCAGGAGATGGTAAGTTTTATGGATATGATCAAGGTCCTAGATTTAAGAGATCGACACCACTTATTCGTCATCCTATTCCATATAACCAATCAAAAGGTAAATATCAAATAGAAAGTGCAGGATTTCCAGATGCATTTGGTATTGGGATGTATGAATTAGCGAAGGAAGTGGAGAAAGTGAAAGAAGTGAGGAAAGTGGAAGAAGGAAAAGAAAAAAAAGAAAATAAAGAATATAAAGAAAAACTTATAGAAATATTAAATGGCATTGTAGATTTCTGGAACAGAGACTATATGAGATATAAGAAATCAGTAGCATTTTTATACAGGACAGAAGATGTTGAGCCACTTAATCCACAGCCACAGAAAAAAGAGCCAAAATGGAGTTGCATGGGTTCAGATTTAATATATAGCGTTCTTGCCTTAAACGAATTAGGACAGGATACAAATAAATACGATACGAATTTAATGTTGTTTTTAAAAACATATTGTGATGAAAGGGTAAATCATAGTGGAGAATCAAGGATAGATTATTTAGATAGCAGGATGATAGAATTAGCAAAATATTTCAAGAATAAAGGTAAATATGAAGGATTAACTAATTGGGTGTTTAATATATTGCCTTCTTTTTACAGGAAGAGGAGTGACAGAGTAGAGTTTATGTTGGATGGAAGTTTAAAAGGAAGTTCAACAACACCATTATTAGATTTATATGCTCAGTTAGGCATGAAAGAACAATTCAAGAAATTATGGAATAATATATGGAATAATTATTTTGGTGAGGAGGGTATAAAAGTAAATGATAAATGTGTGAGTATAAATAATTCAGGTTATCCAGTATTATTAGATGCAGGATATCAAGGTTGGTTAAAAGGGATATTAACGGATGAAGAGTTTATATCTGCAGTCCAGAGATATTATAATTTTAAAGGCAATGAAAGAAGTTATAGAGATTTAAATGATTGGGTAATAGAAATAGAGGAATGGGATAGGATAAGACCGAATTGGAACGCAACACCATATGATTGTTATCCAGAGCAGGTAGAAACAGAAGGATATTATAAAGGAATACCACAAGGGTTTATGATGCACAGTATTCCTGTAGGATCTTTAAATTCTCCCAGCAGGGAGAATACGAAGAGGAATCTTTATTATCAATTTACATCTCCATTTGCAAATCATGCAGAGAAGCAAAGATATGGGTTAGCCCAAGCATTTAATTTATTAAATACATTTAAAAATTCAATTCCTGTATTTAATAAAATAGAAGAAGATAAATTAACTACGAAAGTGGTATACAAAGAGCCAAAAGCACCAAAAGGTTTGCCTTGTATGGGCATTGTAGATGTGACAGAATTGTATTATAAAGATAGAAAGATTTCAATAAAAGATGGATATGAAGTAACAGAAGTATTAAATAAAGATAAAAATATTTCCTGGCAAATCAGTCATATTTTAGATTATAAAAAGCCATTTAGCGAAGAGAACAATGCGAAATTATGTTTTTTAATAGAAGCAGAAGGTAAAGAAGTAGAAGGAGAGATTACAATAATAGTTAGAAAAAGAAATTTACCATATTATGTGACAGAATCAGAAGAATTAAAGAAATCAGACAAGATAAAAGATTTATCATTTATAGAGAAGCAGAATCAGGATATAGTAACAGATAATGTCCGATTAAAGAATGCATTTAAATCGTATGAAAACAAAGATTTTCTAAAAGATTGGAGAGTTTGGTGTGAAGCATATAGATATAACGAAAAAGAAGTTAATCCTAAATTAGAAAGTAATATTAAAGGATATTTTAATAAAGAGTTAAACTTGGAAGATGATCCTAAATTGAAAAAGAACATTAGTAAGTATTTTAAAGGAGAATTAAAAATAGAAGATAGGGTTGATTTAATAATATCGTTCAGCAGGATTTATTTTATTTATGATGGTGAATTAAAGAAAGAGATTTTAAAAGCAATAGAGAAGAATATTTGTATTTTATTAAATGAAAAAGACTATGGATTAAAAGCGATAGAATCATTAATCAGGTATGGTGTATTATTCCCAGATAATGTTAAATCAAAAGAAAGTTTAGAATCAGGATGGATAAAGTTAAAGGAATTTCTTTCAAAAAGGATTAATACAGAAGGATATGACAAGGAGAAGGAATTATTGCAGATAGCAAAAACCTTAATAGAAATAGAAAGGTTAGGTCAAATCAATAATATTAAGATTCCTGATGAAATATTTAAGACAACAGAGAAAATCTTAGAATTTTTAATGTATTGCAGTAATTCTGATGGTAGGATACCAAGTTTTATAGATAAAAGTGGAGAGAATATAAGGGAGTGGCTATACTGGGGAAGTAAGATATATAAAAGAAGTGATTTTAGATATGTAGCCTTTGGTGGACTTATAATGGAAAATAGTTTTGCACCTGAAAAAACAAGTATTTCATGTCCTGAATCAGGAATATATGTAATGAGGAGTAGTTGGGATATAAGAGATAGGTATAGAAATAGAAGTGGCAGTGATGAAGATAGACAAAGAGTTATGATAGTAGATAGCAAAACTGGAGAGTTTGAAATAAGTGGATATAATAAAGTTCTTATTAAAGGTAACGCAAATGGAAATTATAAAGTTTCAAAATGGGAAAGTAACGAAAAAGAAGATATATTAGTATTAAAAGATGAGGAAAAGAAAATAGAAAAAGAAATTAAGTTTGTAAAGCCAAATTATTGGATTATATGTATGAATGGTCCATCAGAGATTTCAGATGAATTAGAATTAAATGGAGTAGAGGTTATAAACGAAGAAAGTAGAGCAAGGACATTGTCAGGAAATTTGCCTGGAGCATACAGTCAATTAGATATAAAGTTAAGATATCTGGGAGATGTGCAAGTAGTTTCATATAAAGCAAAATTAGAAGTAAAAGACAAAGTTGTAAAATTATCAGGAGTTTATGGTATAGGATATGTAATATATCCATACATAGATGATGATAAGAAATGTAGTTATGAACGAATAAGTGGAAATTACAAACCAAAGGTTACAGATAGGATAGTAACACATTTTGCTAAGAATGAGGTATACAGGGAAAAAAGGATTTGTTATGTCCCGGATATAGAAGTAAAAGAAGTAGAAGGGGAGGTGAAGGTTATAGAAAAAAGTAAAGAAAAGTAAAATGTAGTTGTCTGATTTATCAGGCGAATATATGCATAAAATCATGCAGAAAATTGTTGAAAAATGGAGGTAAATATGCGTAAATATATATTAGTTGTGAAACTTCCTCAAGTTTAATGCAGAGAAATGATGTAAGTCTAAATATATGAGAGAGTTTTTTGAATTTGACTCGTTTAAGGCTATTTTGGGGATAAGTAATGAATAATTTGATAGAGTTTGAGATGATCAAGTCTGCCTT
>JBDRBU010000049.1:0-5603 GCA_043822305.1 Candidatus Firestoneibacteriota bacterium | reverse complement strand
TTACATAATCCTTGTTAAGCATCTGTCATTTTCCTCCGTATAATATGTTTTTATTTATATTATACAGGATTTAACAGATACTTTCTATTTCAAAGATCCATCCTATCCTATTACATCTCTACAATAGAACCTGAAGAACCTATATGTTCCCTCTTTTCTTCAATGCAAATGATTCGTCCCAACCAAATAAATTACCTGATGGTCCCTTTGTTGCTTGAAGTCCTTCCTGTTGGCTTTTCATTATGTCTAACGCTTTCATAAAACTTCCAACTTCGATAGCTTTTGCCAGTCGATTATCTTTTGCATACTTTAATCCTGCTTGTTGTAATCCTTCGTTTCCTTTTCCTGTTTCACTGACTGACTCTGCGATTTCCGGGCTAATTCCGCCACTTCTAAATTCGTTATAAGTGTTATCTGAGGCAAATCTTCCAATGGCATACCCCCTCCCTGTAATTCCTCTTGTTTCTGCTGTTTCTGGAGTGTATTCTGTGTTTCTGAAATAACGTGCGTGGTCATATATTGTTCCACTGCTGTCATTTTCTTAATTTGTTTGACAATCTTTCTATGTCCGTCTCCTGTATCTACATATCTGTATCCTCTCTTTTCAATGAATTCTTTGGCTTCTTTCTGAATATTTTCTACCAAAGAATGAGGATTGTGCTTACTCTCATCCCATATCTTCCTTCTGATATTACGAATTTCCTCTATCATAGGGTCTTTTCTATACATCCTCTTCACCTCCTTCTACAAACTCCATTGGAGTTACTATTTCAGGGACAAATAGACCAGCAGAGGCATTGAATAATCTAATCCTTCTGCGTCTATGAGCTTCAGCAAGATGTTCACAATTCCAGGTAATCAAAAAGTCGATCTTATGGAATGAGGCAAGGGCAATATGCAAAGCATCTAGAAAATGAGTCTGAGGAATGACTCTTTGATTAACATATCCCTTGGCTATCTCTTCTATTTCAGGAGATAACTTGAGCTCACCAAATTCTCTTACTAACTCTAATAATTCAGTCCTCCTTCTTGATTCTTCTGTCCCCTTTATTTCAGCAATCACTACTTCCGATATAAAAACATCGTACTTGGGAAGTTCATCCCTCCACCATTCCCTTGTATATTCAAGCCGCCATTTTACTCTCTCATCATAATAAGCACTCGAAATAGAGGTATCAAGGTATAAAGTTTCTTTCTTCATTTAAAAACTCCAGATGTAGATTTTTTGTCCCTATTTTCCATCTTTAATCAACTTATATTCCAAACTATCTACAAGTGCATACCAGCTTGCTTCTATAATATTCTCAGAAACACCAATTGTATTCCATACATCTTTACCATCTGTAGATTCTATTATAACACGAGTCATGGCGCGAGTCGCAGCATCAGGATCCAAAATTCTAACTTTAAAGTCGCGTAGATGAACCGATTTTACCGAAGGATAAAATTCTTCTAATGCTTTTCTTAAAGCATTATTTAAAGCATCAATAGGACCATTTCCTTCGGAAGCAGTGTGTTCAAATACACCCTTTACTTTTATTTTTATAGTTGCCTCAGAAACTAATTTACCGTTACGATTCTCAACTATAACACGAAAACCTTCTAAATCAAAAAAAGGTTTGTAAGTTTTCATAGTTTTTTTCATAAGCAGTTCAAAAGATGCCTCAGCATTTTCAAAACTATAACCCTGATTTTCTAATTCCTTTATCTTTTTTAAAACCTCACTTGTTTCAGTGCTTTCCTTTTTTAGTTCAATATTAAACTCCATGGCTTTATGAGTAATATTACTTATACCTGATAGTTCTGATATTAAAATTCTTCTTTTATTACCTACTTCACCAGGATTTATATGTTCGTAACTTTTAGGATTTTTCTTAACAGCATCAACATGAATTCCTCCTTTATGAGCAAATGCTGAATAACCTACAAAAGGTATATTATTCTGTGGTTTTAAATTTGCAACTTCAGAAATATACACAGATAAAGAAGTTAACTCTTTAAGTTTATTGGAAGGCAAACACATATATCCCATTTTTACCTGTAAATCCGGGATTACAGAACAAAGATTTGCATTTCCACATCTTTCACCATAACCATTTATTGTTCCTTGAACCATAGAAACTCCACATTGAACAGCAATAAGAGTATTGGCCACGGCTACATCAGAATCATTATGAGCATGCATTCCTAATGGTAAATTTACATATTTTTTTACTTCTTCTATAATATCTCTTATTTCAAAAGGCAATGTTCCACCATTTGTATCACAAAGAATAATATAATCCACCCCACTTTCTTCTGCTGCCTTTAGTGTTTTTATTGCATACTCTTTATTTGCTCGAAACCCATCAAAAAAATGCTCTGCATCATAAAACACTTTAATATTATTATCTTTTATAAACTTAATTGAATCTTTAATCAAATTTAAATTTTCATTTAAAGTTGTTCTTAATGTCTCATGCACATGCAAATCCCATGTCTTTCCAAAAATAGTAACAATACTAGTGCCAGACTTAACTAACGCTTTTAAATTTTCATCGTCTTTAGATAAATTTTTAACTTTTCTCGTACTTCCAAATGCAACAATTTTTGCGTTTTTAAGTTTTACTGACCTAATCTCTTTAAAAAATTCTACATCTTTAGGGTTTGAACCTGGCCAGCCACCTTCTATATAATGAATGCCAATCTCATCTATTTTTTTTACTATTTTTATTTTATCCTCTAAAGAAAAAACAATTCCTTCCCCTTGCATCCCATCTCTTAATGTAGTATCATAAAGTTTTATTTCTTTCATCTTAATTTCTCCTAACCAGAAATTTCCCATTTAGATTAATTATGGAGTGCATCGTATATTAAATTGGGGAATTTCCGTCTCACAATTAATTAAATTTCATCCAGATTAAATTTTTTATGTAAAATTTTCACAGCATTTTCAGTATCTTTCTTATTAATCACGCAGGAAATTTTAATTTCCGAAGTGCTTATCATTTCTATGTTTATATTTGAACTAGATAAAGATTCAAACATCATGGCCGCAACACCTGGATGACTTTTCATTCCAATACCGACTACAGATACTTTTGCAATATTTTCATCGGTGACAACATTCTTAACGCCTACTTTATCTTTTATCCTTTCGACAGCATTTAATGCTTTCTTTAGATCTTCTTTCATAACAGTAAACGAAATATTTGTTATTCCTTCTTCACTAACATCTTGAACGATCATATCAACATTTACGCTTTCATCAGCAATACTCCTAAAAATAGCCGCAGCCATACCAGGCTTGTCTGGAACACCAAGAACAGTTACTTTTGCCTCATCTTTATTATAAGTAACACCACTGACAAATAACTTCTCCATTTCTTTTGCCTCCTTAGTAATTAAGGTTCCTAAATTATCATTAAAACTTGAACTAACTCTTATGGGAACATTATATCTTTGAGCATATTCTACACATCTTGCATTTACTACTTGTGCACCCGCACTGGCCATCTCTAACATTTCTTCATATGATATTTTTTTTATTAGTTTTGCCTCAGAAACTATCTTAGGATTTGTTGTAAATATTCCATCAACATCTTTATATAATTCACATATCTGGGCCTCTAAAGCATTAGCCAGAGCAACAGCCGTTAAATCAGAGCTACCTCTTCCCAGAGTAGTTATATCCTCATCCACATCCTCTCCTTGAAAACCGGCGACAATCACTATTTTATCCAAATTCAATGCTTTTTTTATTTTTTCATCTCCCACTTTTACAATTCTTGCTTTACCATGAACATCATCAGTTACTATTCCAACCTGTGGCCCTGTAAATGATATAGCATCATAACCCAATGACTTTATAGCCATGGCCAGCAAAGCCATTGATTTTTGTTCTCCTGTAGCCAGCAGGACATCCATTTCCCTATCATCAGGCGAATCTGTAATTTCTCTAGCCAGTGATATCAAATCATCAGTCTCATCCCCAGGAGCAGAAACAACAACTACTACTTGATTACCGTTTTCCTTTGCTTTAATGATCCTTTTGGCCACATTTTTAATTAATTCGGGTGTGGCCATTGAACTACCACCATACTTTTGAACTATAATTCCCATTTAATTTTTCTCCTTACTAAATAATTTTTCTATTAACTTGTAGCCCAAATTAATCCTTTCTCCATTTGATGCAGAAATTTCGTTAAATGTATCTAAACCATCTATGATCTTATCTGATGAGTAAATAAACCATGGTACAGGATCATTTGTATGTGTTCTAACAGATACTGGAGTAGGATGATCTGGACAGATCATAATTCTGTACTCATCATCTATATTTTCTAATCCTTTTATTAAGGTACCAATAATTTTTTCATCTATATCCTCAATTGCTTTTATTTTACCCTTAACATCACCATTATGCCCTGTCTCATCAGTAGATTCAATATGAATTAAACAGAAATCATTTTTATCCTGTTTTAAATATTTTAAACAATGTTCTGCCTTCCCTGAATAATTTGTATCAATATATCCTGTTATGCCTGGTACATTTATTATATCTAAATTTAAATTTTTGGCAATACCTTTGACCAGGTCAACGGCTGAAATTATTCCACCTTTAACATTAAATCTTTCACTAAAAGATGGCAGATCAAATGATTTACCAGCACCCCATAACCAAATCATATTTGCCGGATTTTTATTTTCAAGCCTTCTGTCACGGTTAATCTCATGTCCTTCTAACAAAAAACTTGAATCCTCCATTAGTCTTTTAAGTATACTTTCCCCACTTCCTTTAGGGAAAAATTTTGTTATATCTTTATCTATTATATCATGTGGAGGAGTACATTTAATATTGTCTGATAATTTAGAAGAAACCATAAGATGTCTGTAACTTACACCCGCATAAAACCTCATAGATTCCAATCCTAATTTTTCATCTATTACTTTTATTAAAACCTTTGCTTCATTTGTGCTAATATGACCTGCACTGTAATCTATCATTATATTATTTTTTACTGTTACAAGATTACATCTAAAAGCAACATCTCTCTTATCTAATTTAATACCAATACTTGCTGCTTCTAAAGGACCTCTTCCTTTGTAGCATATAACAGGGTTATAACCTAAAACAGAAAGAATGGCTACATCACTACCTGATTCAAATCCATGAGGTATGTTTTTGCTCATTCCAAAAATTGAATTCTTTGCCAAATAATCCATATTTGGCTTTTTTGCAACCTGTAACGGGGTTTTATTTCCTAACTCCGATAAAGGTTTATCAGCCATCCCATCAGGAATAATAAGTATATATTTCATAAATATATTTTGGCGTCCCCAACGGGAGTTGAACCCGTGCGACCACCTTGAAAGGGTGGTGACCTAACCACTAGTCTATGGGGACGATTAATTTAATATAACATTTATGGGAGGATTTTGCAAGATATAATTTTATAAATTTATTATGATAAAAATAGTACCTGGGAACCTTCAATCTTCTAATGCAACACTAAATCTTGTATAATAAAGTACAAGAAGGAGGTTGCATATGAAGAACTATAAACGAATAAATATTAATGAACGAGAAGAACTCAGCCGCAATTTAGCAAAAGGATATAGCT
>JBDRBU010000048.1:0-34091 GCA_043822305.1 Candidatus Firestoneibacteriota bacterium | reverse complement strand
TTGAGCTGAATCTTTCAAGCTACAGGCTGGAAGAAGCAAAAAAACGCTCTTTAAAAAGCATCAAAAACAGCAGTAATATTGAACAGAAAAACAGGGAAAAATAATTGTCGTCAATAGGGAATTATAATTGTCGTTGATCATTCTGCCTGTTTTTGGCTCAACTTCTAATAATGTATATCCTTTGTATCTCTCCCTAACTCTATATATAGTAAACGCTGGTTTGCCTTTTTGATCTATCCTTACTTTTCCAGACTTTGTTCTTAAAATCGGCAGATCTATCTTCCCATCTTTTTCAACTTCACCAGTAACTAAAGCTAAATAGATTTTCCTCATTTGCCTTCTATATATTATATCACTCATCTTTTTTTGAGCATATGGAGTTTTAGTAATTATAAGAATTCCGCTTGCACCTTTATCAATCCTATGGACAGGATAGACCTCCCTTACTTTTAAATATTCACAGGCAATATCTATTATAGTCTTTTCGTCTGGATGTCTATGGTCCCTTATTGAAAGTAAACCAGATGGTTTATTAAATACCAGCAAATTTTTGTCATTAAATATGATATTCGGGGTATCGTTTTTCATATAAATCACACTATCCTAAATTTCAATTATACTTAATTTTTCAATCCTCTGGGTAATGATTTTATATGTACAATTTTTCCACCCGCCCTGAGTGATTCTGTGGCAGCACATCCAACGGCAACACTCATTCTTCCTGCTATTGGTGTAGAAAGCGGTTCTTTCCCTGTAAGAATCATATCAATAAAATCTTTACATATCACAGGGTCGGCCCCACAATGTCCACCTTCCGATGGTTTTATCTCGTACACTCTATTGGCATAATTCTTCCATTTATTTGAACGGCTTCGACTAAGTAACATTACTTTATTATTGTCGTCTAAATTTTCTATCCTGCCTTCTGTGCCAATAAATGTATAGTTTCTAAAATAATCAGGCGTAAAATGGCATTGGGTATAACTTGCTTTTATTCCATCTTCTAATTCCATCATGACAACATTATTATCTTCCACATTTACTTCTTTTCTAAAAACACATTGAATCATGTCTTCTAATTGAACTTCAATACAAGTGTCTTTTTTAGAACACTTTGGACATGTTAAATCATTTGGTTTATTTCCACCATAATAATCCAAACTTCCAAAGGCAGCAACTTTTTTAGTGTATCTTCCTGTAATCCAGTGCATCATATCAATATCATGTGATGCTTTTTGTAATAGTAAACTTGTTGTATTTTTACGATTTGCATGCCAATCATGATAGTACCAGTTACCTCCTCCCCCTACAAAATGTCTTATCCAGACTGCTTTTACTTTTCCAATTGCACCAGAATCCACTATATCTTTCATCACTCTAAATATTCTCATATATCTCATATTAAATCCTACCATAAGTTTCTTTCCTGATTTTTTCCACTCACTAAGTATGCTATCACATCCTTTAACTGTTATAGCCAGTGGCTTTTCACAAAATACATGTTTTCCTGCTTTTAGTGCTGCCATTGCATATTCTTCATGAGTAAAATCTGGAGAGGTGATAGCCACGGCATCTATATCCTTCCTTTTTAAAAGTTCTCTATAATCTTTTGTAACAAATGCATCTTTATTGATTTTTTCTTTGAATCCCTGCAATGCTTCATCTTTTATATCAGTACCAGCAAGGACAACAGAATTCCCTTTTGGATTATGCCAGTGTCTGGCTATCCCTCCCCGGCCACTTACTCCTATAATACCTATTTTAACTTGTTTCATGACTTTTCTCCTTTAACCACAGAACATACAAAGTAATCGCTGTGGTTTCATATTATTTTTCTTACTACATAAAAAAAATCTCTCGTATGCGGTTTTAAGTACCGACCTGGTTTACAAAACAATCTCTCTGAAAGATTTTTTGGTATTAATTTATCCTCTGAAATAGTATAAAACTCACAAGCAACATTTACAAAATTCATATCTAAATGCATTCCCATGACAACACCAGCAGATATCATTGCCTTGGCTAATGAGTTAGGCGATAAAGAATTTCCAATGGCAAATATGACTTTTTTATCTTTTCTAAACCCAATTCCAGACCTCCAGACATAGATACTTTTACTCTTATTAGCAGAAAAACCCCAGAATTTATTTTCTTTATTAAATTTCCCATCATAAATTAATGGTGGTAAATTCTGCCTGAATGAAACTAATGAAGGTGAATCAAAAATATCCTTTCCCCAGACACCCATTTTCATCCCACCATCTGCATATAAACAAAATGTTGCCATTCCATCTTTTGGTGGTAAAATAATATCTCCATCCACCATCATTCCATATGCACCATGGATCGTTTGAAATCCACCATTAAATGCACAAAGTACCCTTCTTCTAAGATCATTATCATATGGTATCACTCCCTTCCCTTTTAAACCTGTTGTCGATACTGGATGAACTGTTCCACAAACAGGAACTATTTTTACTTCAGTAGAATCAATATAAAGTAAATCAACCACAGCATATGGTTTATCCATATCTGGTCTTATAAATGTATGTGCCATTACAGGTGTTTTATCTATATCTGTCTTGGCGATGTCCTCTGATATCCATAATCCTTCTCCAATAATATTCTCATCTTTTATAACTGGATTAATATTCGGTAAAATTTCTGAAATATTTTTAAAAGTTTGAGTTCCCTTTTTTGCTTCTTTAAAAGTAAAAAATCTTTTTATAGTATATATTTTACTATCAAACCAATCTTTTACAATAAAAAAATCTGCTTCTACATTACCAATAAATTCACCGCCAAATATATCTCTGCTGAAATTTACTAAAGTACTTATTAGACTTTCTCCTCCTTTAATTTCCGGATAATATGTTAACTCTTTAATAAAAGGAGTAATCATTCCATTAGTTTGATTTATTTTAACTTCATTTTCTTTCCCATCAATTTTATATTTAACAACCAAAAATTTTCCATCCCAGTTTAATGATATTTTTCTGGCCACAGGGTTAAATACAAAAAGTTTTCTAATTTTATTTGAAGTTTTAACAATTGTTATTGATTGATACCGGCCATGAACTGAAGTTGCAAATGCAACCCGGTTATTTTTTATTTTAAAAATATCTTCTTCACCATCTGCTGTTTGTGAAAGATTTATTAAATTTTTTACTTTTGTTATCTTACCTTTTTCATTTATTTTTATTTTAGCAGTATAAATTTCTTTTGGCCATCCTTCATCTTCAGAAAAAGAAAAAACAACCCTTTTGAAAAAGTCCGTTTTTAAAGAGTTTAAATTAATTTCTTCTCCATTCTCATCAAAAAAACTTTTTATTAGATAATTCTCTATTGAATTATTTAGTTTTCCGCAAATTAAATTCTCTTCCTTGCTTGATTTATTACTTAAAACTAAAAAACTTACACAAAAAATCACTGTAAATAAAGCTACAATTATTATCTTTTTTTTATGTTTAATCATTTAATTTCAATAAATTAGCCATTGTATTTCCAAATACTTTTTCCTGTTTGTTTTTCTTTACATCCAGCATATTCATGATTTTTTTATAATCATTATACACATCATAAATTTCATAATAAGGAACATCACTACCAAAAACTATTTTTTCCCATGCTCCTCTTCCAAGCGGGTCTTTATATCTTGAAGTTTTCTTCCACCAGAGCAAACTTTCTATTTGATCAGGGCTTAATCTTTTCAAAGTAGAACCTGTTAAATCAGCGTATAAATTTGGATTCCATCTAAGAGACATACTCGCCTCTTCATACCATGGATTTCCAAGGTGCGCACATATTATAGTTAAATTCGGAAATGCTCTAGCTATAGTATCTAAATAAATAGGTCGCATTCTGTCGTTATCTATATCATATTTTTTATCTTCATCTTTTCTTAAAACAATACCCGTATGAAATAATGCAATTAAGTTTAATTTTTCCATCTTTTTATAAATAGGATAAAAACTTCTATCATCATAATCCTTTTTTGGGACAATAAACTTTATTCCTTTAAATCCTTTATCTTTAAATCTTTTTAAATCATCAACTTTATCTCCTCTCCCCAGATTAAAACATGCAAATCCAATAAACATATCGGGATATGTTTTCAGAGCAGAATATATTTCTTTATTTGTAGACCAGTTATAAAAATCGGGCAAACCCATAAGACACACTTTATCTAATTTTAATTTTTTGGCTTCATTGTAAAGTAAATGCTTGTAATTTTTTTCTTTACCTAAATGATGATGAACATCTATAAACATATCTTCCTCCTTTTTGAAAGGTACTCTAATTATACTATTAAAATTTAGCAACAATATCAAGTGAAATTTTGGCGAATTTGCCCTTGACAAATAGTATTATTTTTAGTATTATTAATAACATTCTAAAATGAAGGAGAGATTTTAACTATGAATAATTTAATAACTGCTAACGAATTAAAAAACAAAGGAATATCTGTTATAAATAAAGTAATTTCTGATGAAACAGAAGTACTTGTTACCGTTAAAGGTAAAACTGAATATGCTATATTGCCAATTAAAACTTATAATCATCTTAGAGAATGCGAGTTGGAAGTAGCACTTCTAGAATCCCGAAATAATATAAAAAATGGTAAATATATAGAAGAATCTGTAGAAAAACATATTAAGAAAATAATACGTGTTTAAAATATTATATACCGAAAGTTATATAAAACGAGCAAAGAAATTTATAAAGCGGCATCCAGAAATTTTAAAACAATATGAAAAGACTTTAAAACTACTTGAACTTAACCCATCTCACCCTTCTTTGCATTTACATAAATTAAAAGGTAAACTTTCAGATTTATATTCAGCTTCTATAAATATATTTTACCGAATAAGTTTAGATTTTTTAATTGAAGAAAACAGAATTATACCAATTGATGTAGGTTCACATGATGAAATATATTAATAACCTTTTACACTTTTTATTTTTTATATAATGGTGAAAGTTTCCTAAGACGGGAGACTATTTCGGATAAAACTTTTAAAACTTTATCTATATCTTCTTCTGTTGTATATTTCCCAAGGGTAAATCTTAAAGAGCCATGAGCAATTTCATGAGACACTCCCAGAGCCATTATAACATGAGAAGGCTCCAATGAGCCAGAAGTACAGGCTGAACCCGTAGAAGCACATATCCCTTCCATATCTAAATTAAGCACCATGGATTCTCCTTCAATATACTGGATAGATAAATTTACATTGTTTGGTAGTCTTTTAGTTGGATGACCATTTAATCTAACATCTGAAATTTTTTCCATAATTCCTTTAATTAATTTATCTCTTAGCTTAGTTAATCTTTCGGATTCTTTTGAAATATCTCTCATGGCAATTTCTACTGCTTTTCCAAAACCAACAATTCCAGAGACATTTTCTGTTCCGGCTCTTCTATTTCTTTCTTGCTCTCCACCATGCATAAATGAAACCATCTTAGTTCCTTTTCTTATATAAATAGCCCCTACTCCTTTTGGCCCGTATATCTTATGAGAAGAAACAGATAGTAAGTCTATATTTAAATCATTTACATTAAAAGGTACCTGCCCAAATGACTGTACGGCATCAGTATGAAAAAATATACTATGTTCTTTCGCTATCTTGCCAATTTCAGTTATCGGTTCTATGACACCAATTTCATTATTGGAATACATTATAGTTATTAGAATTGTCTTGGGTGTAATCGCCTTTTTCACATCAGCCAGGTTAATTAGTCCATCTTTATCAACAGGTAGATATGTAATATTAAATCCTTGTTTTTCTAAAAAATGACATGTTTCTAAAACTGCATGATGCTCTAAAGCAGATGTAATAATATGATTCCCTTTGTTTTTATTGGCAAAAGCAACTCCTTTTATGGCGAAATTATCGGATTCTGTTCCACCACTTGTCCAAACAACCTCAGAAATATCTGCTCCTATTGCCTTGGCAAAAATTTCTCTTGATGCTTCTATCTCTGACTTTGCCTCCCGGCCATAATAATATATAGTAGATGCATTCCCGAATTTTTCGTTAAAATAAGGAAGCATGGCCGTAATTACCTCATGATGAACAGGTGTTGTCGCCGCATAATCTAAATAAATTCGCTTCATAACTCATACTCCTTCCTCGTGTTATGTTAACCCGCTTAAAGCGGGGAACATCTTGTTTTAAGATTTTTCACTATGTTTTATCTCTAAATTTTCAACTCCGTTTTTCTCAAATTCTTTTTCATATTTTTCAATAAATTGTTCCTCTTCCTCTATGCGTTTTTCCCAATTCATCTTTTTTACTTTATCTATTCCGTATTTTTTGATAAAATCACGCCTTGATAAACGGCTAACTAATTCATCATGAAAAATTTCATCATCATATTCATCTATATATTTATTTAAATCCTCTTCTAATTTACTCGTAGGATGAAACTTTTTCATCTCGCGATCATATTTAATATATTTCTGCAACTTAGCTTTTTCATGAAACGAATAAACATATTGTTCAATCTCTTCAAATTCTTTAACACGATCCTTCTCCAAACGGATGGCATCAACTAACCAATCACCTAAATATATTATCTTTATCAAACTTTCATACTGCTCTTCTGTAAATTTAATTTCCATATCCCCTCCTCATTTTAAAAACTCTGTCAAATTTAATCGGGTTTTGTTTTAGAAAAAAATTGTATCATCTCCTCAACTATCCCTTTTATTTTTGGAATAGAACTAGCGCAAATTATTTCTAGACCAAGACAACCTAATATTTGTTTAAAATTTTCATATAGATATCTTGAATCTGTTCTAATCTCTTGTGGTAATCCTTTCTGTTGAAGAAAATTTTTACCTAAGAATACATCTTTTAAAAGATTAAATGCTCCTTTCTTTAAATCTTTTTCATAAAAAACCTGTGAAACAAGGATAATATCTTTTACATCATCGTGAATAAAGAATACGCGAGGTATTTTATCTTTAATCGACATTATACCCATAGGAGCCGACATATTATAGATCGTCTGTAATCTTGGAAGAGCTTTAATCTGGTTTAGCGTTTTTTCATCAACCTCTAAAGCGTCTGATTCTGTCTTTAAACTTACAATATTCTCATATTTAGAAATAATGTTAATATTTGAACCTTCTTCAGTTATTTCAAATACTTTTATCTTATTATCTTCTTTAAGGGTTTTAGGGTCAAGAAGATTTTGGTTAAATAGGGTAATAATGGTTTTTATACAAAGATAAAGTATTATAGCTTCATTATCTTGAGGTAGTCTGGCTACTTTTAGTGATTCTTTTACCATAACCATAAAAATTGGATTTATAAAAAAATTATTATTGATATATCTCTTATAATAATTAATAAACTCTGGAGGAACATCCTTTTTCCGTGATAAATTTACAGAAAGAATATGAGCCCTGTTCATCAATGTATCATCATCCATCTCTCTGTTTAACATATCGGTAAAAGTTTTATAACCTTCCCAACCTTTTATTAAGAACACTCCATACTCCATCCCACCACCACCCATAACGGAGACAAAGTAAATCTCACCTTCTAAGGATAAACCAAATATATCGTCATTATCTAATAATTCCCATGGTTTAATTTTAAATAATTCTTCTATTGTCAGAAAAAGTTTTTTGTGAATACTGTATTTCATATTTTTCGTATAATTTCTTATTTTTGTAGTCGCAGGCTTTAGCCTGCGTGATTTATCAATCTAACTCTTTACAGAATGCTATTTTATCATACTTATACTTTTTCTTCAAGGTAATCCGCCACCTTAAATATTTTGAAATTTTTTAAAATTTTTTCTGGTCCATATTGAATTAATTTTTCTCTAGGCCTTTCAACTTTTGGCAAATCTTTTATTTTCTGACTATTTTCCATTTTTAAATAACTCCTTTACATGTTTTAATTTGCAGATATTAAAAATATTGCCTGAACAAGATTTTTTAATTCTTATTTTAATATCTTTTTGATTAAACGGCGACCATGTACTACAAGCATTATGATTACAATATCTTTTTCAAGTCTATAAATAATTCTATAGTTATCAACTAAAATTTCTCTATATGGCAAATGTGAAAATTCAGGCAAGTTATGTCCCATCAATGGAAAACTAATAAGGTTCAAAACTGCATTTTGAATATTTTCAATCTGTATTTGAGCATATCGCTTTGAATCTTTTGCAATAAACCCATAAATATCTTGTAAATCGTTAAGCGCTCGTATTGTCCAATTTATTTTTCGAACCACTTAGAGGTCTCCTTTACAACTTTCTCATGTGAAATAAGACGACCTTCTCTAACATCTTTTTCAGCAGTTTCAAGTTTTTGTTTGAGATAAAGCCGATACATAACCTCATCAATATCTATTTTCTTGGGTAAATCTTTTATCAGTTCAAAAATTTGCTGTTTAGCTATAATCATGATACCCCCTTTTTTTTAATCTGAAAAGTTTAAAATTATATAATAACCTTTCCTCATTTATAATTTTATAATTTACTGTAATAAATGTCAACTAAATTACTTTTTCAACAACTCTTTTGCGTGTTTTATAGTTATTTCTTTATCTTCTCCGCCAAGCATTCGGGCAATTTCTTTTATTTTACCCTCTTTTTCTAATGTTTCAAGAGTTACTTCTGTTTTATTTCCTTTTACTTCTTTTTTAACAAATAAATGAGCATCTGCAAATCCAGCAATTTGTGGCAAATGCGTTATACAAACTACCTGATGGAGTTTCGAAACTTCTAACAACTTCTCTCCAACTACATTTCCCATGTTCCCGCCTAGACCTGTATCTATCTCGTCAAATATCAGGGTTGGAATTTTATCAGAACTACCCAGAATTATTTTTAAAGCAAGCATGATCCTTGAGAGTTCTCCACCAGAGGCAATCTCCGTTAATGGCTTTAACTCTTCTCCTACATTTGGAGATATTAAAAATGTTATTTTATCAAGACCGTCTTTATACACCTCATACCTCTTACCACTTATCTCTATCAATCCATCTTCTTTTTCAAATTGTTTTATTTCAACTTTAAATCGGGTCTTTTGCATTCCCAGATCATCCAATTCTTTAATAACTTTTTTCTCGAAATCTTTTGAGGCATTGTTTCGTTTTTCAGACAATTCCAATCCAATCTTTTTTAGTTCTTTCTTGTATTCCAAAATATCTTTTTCTATTTTTTGAATTTCTTCTTCATTTCTAATTATTTCTTTTAATTCATTTTTTAATTTTTCATAGTATTCCAGAATACTATTTATACTATCTCCGTATTTTTTCTTTAGTCTGATGATTATATCTCTTCTGTCTTCTATCTCCTCTAATTTAGCCGGGTTAAAATCCATCTTTTCTTTATAATCTGAAATCCCTTTTGCTGCTTCTTCAAGTTCTAACACTACACCAGCCAAATTTTTCAAAACACCTTCAAGCGACTTATCAATACTTACTAAATTTTGCAGTTTTTTTAACGCCTCCTGTAAATTACTTAATGAAGATGGCCCTAATGTGCCCGTGGCCTCATCCCCATAAATCAGATTATAAATATCATTTACATTTGTTGCTATTTTTTCAGAATTAACCAGAATATTTCTTGTGTTCTCTAACTCCTCATCTTCTCCAATTTTTAATTTAGCAGTTTCTATCTCTTTAATCTGAAAATTTATAATGTCCATTCTTCTTTGTTTTTCCTGCTCGCTCATCACTAACGAATCTTTTTTCTTAATCAATTCCATAAATCTTACATAAATTACCTTATAGTTCTCTTTCATTTTTTCTAATTTCGCAAAACTATCCAACAAATTAAGCTGATTAATTGGATTAAGAAGTGTTTGATGTTCATGCTGACCGTGCACATCAACAAGATATTCCCCGATATTTTTTAAAGTGGCTAAAGTAACAAGACTGTTGTTAATGTAGCCTTTACTTTTCCCTTCTCTTTGTATCTCCCTTTTAACAATTAAATCTTCTTCTGAATAAATACCTGATTCTTCTAACTTTACTAAGACTTCCTTGCTCACATTATCAAATAAACCCTCGACGATGGCTAAATTCTCCCCTGTTTTTACAAAATCAGAATTAACTCTTTCCCCTAATATAGCATTAACAGCATCTATTATAATTGATTTACCTGCACCGGTCTCGCCTGTTAAAACATTAAATCCATTTTTAAATTCAACTATTAAATCATCTATAAGTGCAAAATTTTTTATGTGTAGTTCTCTAAGAGACAAGACAACCTCCAAGTTTTACAACCCTTACCTATATTATTTCTTAGGTAATCCCTTCCCGTAATTAAATTTGCAAATGTCACCTAATTTTGTGATTTTCCACTTATTTTCCATTTATACTTTTTCCTTTTATGCTTTACCTTTCTGATTTTTTTGCTGCTGATTCAATCCAATCACCAATATTATTATACCCATCATTATCAACCCAATTACAAGTTGGAAATCTTTCAAATAATCTTTTCATCTCCTCATTTAACTCTTGTAGTTTCTAATTTTTATGAACTTAATTCTACTTCAATTTCCTTTGCTGTCGGCAGTGCTTTGCGTAACTTTTCCGGTATAGTACGAGAAAGTTTATATTCTGAAACACCCATTGGTTTTGCCATACTTCTCAAGGCATATTCAACAATAATTTTATCTTTCTTTTTACATAGTATTATACCAATAGTTGGATTGTCGTTTTTACTTTTTATCTGGCTATCTACTGCAGAAAGATAAAAATTTAACTGTCCAGCATATTCTGGTTTAAATTCCCCTGTTTTGAGTTCAACAATCACATAACATCGTAGTTTCAAGTGATAAAAAAGAAGGTCTATATAAAAATCCTTCCCTGAAACTTCTATATGGTGTTGACTTCCTACAAAAGCAAACCCGGCACCAAGTTCTAACAAGAACTTAGTTATATGTTGCACCAATCCTTTATGTAATTCCAATTCTTTTACATCCTGAGTAATATTAAGGAAATCAAAAACATAAGGGTCTTTGATTGTCTGTTGTGCAAGATCTGATTGTGGTAAAGGTAATGTTCTCTTGAAGTTAGTTATTTTATGATCACCTTTTTGTCTTTGATATAATCTACTTTCAATCTGATGAACAAGGACATTGCGTGACCATCCGTTTTTTATGGTCTGATTGATGTACCAAATTCTTTCCTTATGGTTTTCCACATAATCAAGTATTCGTACATTATGTCCCCATGGAATTTGTGCAACAAGCTGTTGCACAAATGATTTATTGGAATAAGATTCAGCAAATTTCCTCATATATTTTAGATTGCGAGGAGAAAATCCTTTCATATTTGAAAAACTCATGGTTAAATCTTTTGATAAATGGTCTATTACCTTAGCACCCCATCCCTGATTTTTTTGTTGCTCTAATATTGTATTACCAATGTCCCAATACAAAAGTATAAGTTCTTTATTGACTGAAAGAGATGCCTTTTGCTGTGCCTGTCTGATTTTTGTTTTTAATTCTTCAAGAACAGTTACATAAGATTGGATAGCCATTAACTTTTTAGTCATTTTATCTCCAATATCTTTGCAGCATTTTCTGATACTTGCTTTTCTAATTTCTTTGCTTCCGTATTTAACTTTTTCAATTCTTCATTCAACTCTTCCAGTTTTTCTTTAAAATTAAAGTCGTCTTTTTCTCTTTCTGAAACTCCCACATATCTACCTGGATTTAAACTCCAACCCTGTTCTTCAATATTTTTTATCGTTGCTACTTTACACAACCCCATTATATCTTGATACTTGCCTTTTGGAAACTTTTCTTTTGTTTCTTTTTCGCTACCATGAATTGTTTCAACTTTTTCATTATGGTACAAACGAACTATATTTGCTATAAACTCTATTTGTTCGGGTAAAAATTCTCTATGAGCCCTGTCTATCTGATTGAATATTTTTCTTGCATCAATGAATAAAACCTTGTCTTTTCTATCACTCTTTTTCTTACCTCTATCCAAAAACCACAAAGTACAAGGTAGTGTAACAGTATAAAAAAAGTTTGATCCAACAGCAATCATTACATCAACTGCATTATCGTTTATTAGTTTCTTTCGTATTTCTAGTTCAGATGCCCTTGCATCAGCAGCAGAATTTGCCATAACAAAACCCGCTCTACCCTTTTCGTTAAGAGCACTACAAAAAAGTTGTATCCAAATGTAATTACCGTTATCTACATTCGGCATCCCAAAAGGAAACCGCTTTTTATCATTCTTTATTCTGTCCTTGTCAATCCTGTCAACATTAAACGGAGGATTAGCCATTACAAAGTCAAATTTGCCAACCAAATCATGCAAATCTTCATAATATGAATTTCCTTTTAGAATGTCTCCAGAAAGTCCATGAACAGCAAGGTTCATTTTACATAAATTTACAGTTTCCCTTACATTTTCCTGTCCATAGATACTTATTTCTTCTATTGCTTTTTTCTTGTGTTCTTCTACAAATTCAGCACTCTGAACAAACATACCACCACTTCCACTTGCCGGGTCAAATATTTTTCCATGAAATGGTTCTATAACGGATACAATAAGTTTAACTACGGATGTTGGAGTAAAATATTCACCACCCTTTTGGCCTTCAGTCATAGCAAAATTCCCAAGAAAATATTCGTATATTTTACCAAACGTATCACCTTCAATATCTGTCGGGATAGAAGACATTACTTTAAGTAACTCAACAAGTAAACTATTAGGAAATCGATTATATGTTTTAGGAAGTATCCCTTTTAATTCTTCATTTTCCTTTTCAATAGCATTCATCGCTTCATTTATGGCTTTGCCTATATCCTTGTCTTCCGGAAGCCCTAAAAGATACTGAAATCTGGCTTCTCCTGGTAGAAACATAACCCCGGTTGCCTGATAATCAGTTTTACCTATCTTTCTACGACCAGCACTCTTTTCTTTTATGATTTTCTCCTGTTTTGAAAACCGATAATCAGCATACCGCAAGAATATAAGCCCTAATACAGGTGAAGAATATTCAGCAGGTTTTAAATCTGAATTCGCCCTTAACTCATCTGCCACATCCCATAAACGCTTTTCAAGTTCTGATATCGTTTTATTCACTATAATATTTCTCCTTGTTTATTTTTCTTTTCTTTCTTTACTTCATTTGCTGTACAGGAAAGTATACCCTTACGGGTACAGGTAAAAATGATAAAGAAAGAGATTTTTGGATTTTAGTTCATAATTGACTCTGACCCCTTTTTTTCTCAGTAGAGTTTTTCTCTTAAGATTTTGTAATAACTGTTTTTAAAAGGTATTACTAATTTTACAGGATAATTTGATTTTTTTATTATAATAGAATTATTTCCTTTTAAATAATAATTTTTCTGTTCCCCGTCTGCAACAATCTTTGCTTTCTCATTTGTAGTCGCAGGCTTTAGCCTGCGTATAGTTATTTTTATTTTACTATCATCCGAGACAACAACCGGTCTATTGGTTAATGTGTGTGGACATATTGGAGTTATTATGATCCCATTTACTTTAGGATTAACAATAGGACCTCCGGCTGATAATGAATATGCCGTAGAACCAGTTGGCGTGGAGATTATTAAACCATCTGCATTGTAAGTAGTTTCATACTCATAATTTAAAATCTGCATCCTTAATTTTATTAATCTTCCTTTTAGACCTGAGATGACTATCTCGTTTAAGGCTGCTACTTTTTTATTATTTATCACGCCTTCTAAAATCATTCTTTCTTCTATATTATAGTTCTCTTTAATCAGATTTTCTAAAACTCTTTCCATATTTTCTAATTTTACTTCTGTTAAAAATCCTAAGGATCCTAAATTAATACCAAGAATTGGTGTAGAAGTTGGATATTGAGTTCTAATTAGATTAAGAAATGTTCCATCTCCTCCTAAGGCAATATAAAGGTCAACTTTTAAATTTCGATATGAAATGCTTTTATCAAAACATACTTTTTCTTTTCTTTTTTTCTTTAACAATTTTGCAAGACTATGATCAAGATATACTTTTATTTTTCTTTTATTAAACCACTTAATTAGTTTGTTTGCAACTTCTTTCACTTTGGGTTTATTTATATTGGCCATAATAAATACTGATTTCATATTTTTTTGGTCGTCCCACGGGGACTTCCTTCGGTCGCCTCCTTTACTATTTTAATTATATTTCTTTTACTTAAACCATATTTATCTAAAAGCAAGTTTCTATTACCATTCTCAATAAATTTATCGGGAAATCCTATAATTTTTATATCCAAATCCAACCCTTCTTTGTTCACAAACTCAAGCACACTACTACCGTATCCTCCGGCTATTACATTTTCTTCCATGATAATAATTTTTTTAAATTTTAATTGCAAATTTCTTAATAACTTTTCATCTAAAGGTTTGATGAACCTCACATTAATAATACCAATATTTATTCCTTCTTTTTCTAATTCCTCTGCTCCCTCTAATACTTCGTTTAATAAACTACCAACGACAAGGATGCAAATTTTTTTCCCATCTTTTACAAAGGCAGATTTTCCAAGACTTAAACTACTTTTTCCACTTATTCTCTTAACTACAATTTTACATCTTGGATATCTTATAGCCACAGGAGAATTTAATTTAACTGCAAATTTAAGCATATTTTTAAACTCAGACTCATCAGCTGGAGACATAATTATCATATTTGGCATGTGTCTTAAGTAAGATAAATCAAAAGTCCCTTGATGTGTCTCGCCATCTTCACCTACTATCCCGGCTCTATCAATTATAAATATTACTGGTAAATTTTGCAGGCAGACATCATGAATTATTTCATCATATGCTCTTTGTAAAAATGTAGAATATATGGCTACAACTGGCTTAAATCCTGAGATAGCTAGTCCGGCCGCAAATGTTACGGCATGTTCTTCGGCAATCCCCACATCAAAAAACCTGTCTGGAAAACTCGCTCGAAATTTATCAAGCCCGGTTCCAGTAGACATGGCGGCTGTTATGGCTATGATTTTTTTATTCTTTTTAGCAATTCTAATAATCTCTTCGGAAAAAGCATCTGTATATGTTTTAATCTTCTTAGAATTTACTTCTCCACTTTCTATTTCAAAAGCAGGGGTACCATGAAAAGAAGTAGGGTCACTTTCTGCCGGGTCATACCCTTTCCCTTTTTTTGTTAATATATGCAAAAGAATTGGCTCTTTAAACTTTTTTATACTTTTCAGAGTCTCCATCAATAAATTAATATTATGACCATCAACAGGCCCAATATATCTAAATCCTAATTCTTCAAATAATATTCCTGGTGAAATTAATCCTTTTACACCTTCTTCTATTACTTTCATTACTCTAATAACTGGGACACCTAAAACATTATATTTGGAAACTAAATTTTTTACCTTTTCCTTTGTGCGATTATAAAACTCACCTGTAATTACTTTGTTAAGATATGAAGATAACGCTCCAACATTAGGCGAAATAGACATTTCATTATCATTAAGTATTACTATTAAATCTTTTTTTAAGTGACCGGCATTATTAATTGCTTCTAAAGATAATCCATTACTTAAACTTGCATCTCCAACTACGGCTATAACTTTAAAATCTTCCTTTTTTAAATCTCTGGCCGTAGCCAGACCAAGCGCAGCCGAAATTGATGTTCCACTATGACCCGTATTAAAACAGTCGTATTCACTTTCAGCCCTTTTGGGAAATCCACTAATTCCACCGAATTGTCTTAAAGTATGAAATCTGTCTTTTCTCCCTGTTAGGATTTTATGAACATAAGATTGATGACCGACATCCCAGATTATTTTATCTTTTGGTAAATCAAATATGTAATGTAATGCAACTGTTAGTTCAACTACCCCTAAATTAGAGGCTAAATGACCACCTGTCTTTGAAACAACACCTATAACAAACTCCCTTAACTCTTTACACAGGTTTTTTAACTCCAGCTCATTTAATTTTTTTAAATCAGATGGAAAATTTATTTTATCAAGTACTCCCATTTAATATCCCCTTTGTATTACAAAATCTACTAATTCGTTTAAAAGTCCAGCCTTGTTTTTAAAAATCTTAACAGAATTCTTTGCTTTTTTTCTGAGTTTTTCTATTTCTTCTTTTGACTTTTCAATCCCAAAAAGCGATGGATATGTTATTTTCTTTCTTTTTGCATCACTGCCAACACTCTTGCCAAGTTTTTTTGCATCACCAACCACATTTAACATATCATCAACTATCTGAAAGAGCAATCCTAAATTTTCGCCATATGTAGTTAAGGCATCATACTCTTTATCTTTTGCATCTGACAAAATTGCACCGGCTTGAAGAGAAGCACATATTAAAGCACCTGTTTTATGTGTGTGTATATACTTTAATTCTGATTTAGATACTTTTTTGCCTTCAGAGAGAATATCAACAACCTGTCCACCAATCAATCCAGATGTTCCGCAGGCTTTTGATACTATATTTATTATTTTTAAAACATTTTCCGGCTTAACTCCTTTAACTTTCACATTTCTAGAGATTAATTCAAACGCATATGTAAGTAATGCATCTCCGGATAATGTGGCCAGACCTTCACCAAAAACTTTATGGTTTGTTAATCTTCCTCTTCTAAAGTCATCATTATCCATACAAGGCAGGTCATCATGAATTAAAGAATAAGTATGAATTAGTTCAAGAGCACACGCGGTTGGTAAAACCAATTTATAGTTTTTGCCAAGTATTTCCGCAGAAAGCACGACAAGTATCGGTCTTATCCTTTTTCCACCAGCAAAAATACTGTATCTCATTGATTTATGAATTATGCCTAGATATTCTTTCTCTTTTGGCAAAAATTTCTCCAAAGCATTATCTATTATTTTTTTTCTAATATTTAAATATTCTCGAATATTCATATATTTCTTACTTAAAAAGATTACTATCTTCTTTTTCTTCTGCTTTAAATGGTTTTGTTGAAATTTTACCATCTTTGTCTTTTACAAGCATCTCTATTTTCTTTTCAACTTCATCTAATTTGACAGTGCAAAACTTAAGTAGTTTCACACCTTCTTCGTATAACTTTAACGACTCATCCAAACCAATATCACCACTTTCTAATTTCTCAACAATCTCTTCCAATCTTTTTAACCCTGTTTCAAATTTCATTTCAGAAACCATAAAAACCTCCCATCCTGTATAAATCAGGCAACTACTTTGCTTTTTATATCTCCTTTATGGAATTTAATTTTGATTTCATCTTCTGGTTTTAAAACAGAAGAATCCTTGACAATAGTATTTTCCGGTAATTTTGTGCAGACACTATAACCTCTTTCAAGAATTTTTAAAGGATTTAAATTATAAATCTTACCTTCTAAAATTTTCACTTCATTATTTTTTACTCCAGTAAAATGTTTAAATGCTTTTTTTAAATTATTTATTGCATCATCCAACTCCTGTTTAAGTTCTAAAATCCTGTCTTTGGGTCTTAAAAACACTGAAGTCTTTTTTAAACCAGATAGTCTTTCTTTATAAACTTCAAAAGTTCTTTTTAATCCAGCGATTAATCCTTTTTTAGTTCCATTTACCTTTTCTTTATAAGTTTCATATCTTTTATATAAATCTTGTTTTAATCTTATCTTGTAACTTTCTAATTCTTCTATTACGCTTTTTTTCTCCCTGACCACAAGTTCGGCCGCCGTAGATGGAGTTGAAGCTCTTTTATCTGCAACAAAATCAGAAATAGTATAATCAATTTCATGGCCAACGGCTGATACGATTGGAATTTTTGATGAGTATATTGCTCTGGCCACTATCTCTTCATTAAAAGCCCATAGGTCTTCTAATGAGCCACCGCCTCTTCCAACAATCAAGACATCAAAATCTCCGATTTCATTCATTTCGTAAATCGCATTCGCAATCTCTTTTGCTGCTTCCGCTCCCTGAACTCTAACAGGATTAATGACAATATGAACATTAGAAAATCTTCTATTGATGATATTTAAAATATCTCTTATAGCCGCTCCTGTTGGTGATGTAATTATTCCTATTTTTTGAGGAAAAAAAGGAATTTTTCTTTTATGGGATTCATTAAACAGTCCCTCTTTGAGTAATTTCTGTTTTAATTGTTCAAACTTTATTTGTAATGCACCAATGCCCAGCGGTTCCACCAAATCAACAACTATTTGATAACTACCGCTATTTTCATAGACATTGACATAGCCATGCACTCTAACCTTCATTCCGTCTTCAAGATTGAAACCGATTGACTTAACCGTTGATTTAAATAAAGCCATCTTTATTAAACTGTTTTCATCTTTTAGCGAAGGATATATATGACCGGAAGAATTAACTTTAACATTGGATAATTCTCCTTCCACCCAAACATCATCAAATTTAGAAATAAGTAAAGATTTTATTTCGCGTGTAATTTCTGTTACTGTATATACATTTGCAGGTTTTTCCATAAGAAATATAATAACATTTTTAACTTATTTTTTCAAGACAATATAATTGCTACACTACTAAACAAAATGCTTACAATATACAGAATAATCACTGCTTGCCTAGGGGTAAGTCCAAGTGCCAGTAGTCTATGATGAAGGTGAGATTTATCGGCTTTTGATATCGGGACATGTTTTTTTAACCTTCTATAAACTGCAAAAATTATATCAAATATAGGGACAGTTAATATTAAAACCGGAGTAAATAAAGTAAAAGCAGTTATTCCTTTAAATGAACCTATGATAGAAATCGAGGCTAACATTAATCCAAGAAACTGACTACCACAGTCACCCATAAATATTTTGGCAGGATTAAAATTAAATTTTAAAAACGCTAATATTCCTCCGGCTACAATCACAGAAAGAATACAAATAAAATAAGAAACTTTACTTGCAAAAAGAAAACTACTTTGAGGCGGTTTAAAGAACGCAATTATAAAAAAAGCCATACTTGATATAAAGACAATCCCTGCGGCTAAACCATCAAGTCCATCTACAAAGTTCACTGAATTTATAATGGCTATAACCCATATTAATGTTATGGATACTGAAATTAAGTAAGGGAAAACAATATATTTATTGAAAAATGGAATTGTTACTCCAATCATTCTTACTCCAAAAAGCAAAATAATTACTACGGCCATGATTT
Source organism: Candidatus Firestoneibacteriota bacterium (assembly GCA_043822305.1). GTDB lineage: Bacteria > Oederibacteriota > D2-FULL-39-29 > D2-FULL-39-29 > JBDRBU01 > JBDRBU01. The sequence continues at coordinate 14,986 of JBDRBU010000048.1, read as the reverse complement.
GACCGAATAATTTTAACTTCGGCGGAAGTCCCCATTTATCATCTATAATACCTGTTGATAATAAGAAAGTTGAACCTAAAAATAAACCTAATAATTTTTTACCGAGAAAAAAATTATCCATAAAAAGCGAAGCCCTGAAATAGTTACTAAACAAAAAATAAATACCTATAGTTAAAAAAAGGGCTAAATAAATTGCAATTCCGCCAAAGAGAGGAGTAATTTTTTTATGAATCTTTCTGTGAGCTGGCTTATCTACGGCATCATGTTTTATCGCAAATCTTATAATTTTGGGAATGAAAAAGGCACTAATAATAAAACTAATAAAGAAAAGAAATATATACTTTAACATTTAAATTTAGATAGTTTTATCTTCCCTTGTTTTAGCATATTTAAGGCGAGTTTATCTGGATAATCACCCGAAAAAATAACTTCATTAATGCCGGCATTGATAATCATCTTAGCACAGGTTATACAGGGCTGGTGAGTGCAATACATAATTGAATCTTTTATACTTATCCCAAACCTGGCTGATTGGATAATAGCATTTTGTTCGGCATGCAATCCTCTACAAATCTCCTGTCTTTCTCCGGATGGAATCTTTAATTTTTCTCTTAAACAACCAACATCTAAACAGTGAGGAACTCCGGATGGAGCACCATTATAGCCCGTAGCCAGGATTCTTTTGTCTTTAACTATCACAGCTCCTACATTTCTTCTTATACAAGTTGAACGAGTAGCCAGAAGTTTTGCTATTTTCATAAAATATTCATTCCAAGAAGGTCTTTTCATTTTTCACCTCATTTATTTTCAATAATTTTATTCACCTTTTTAAAACGGACATATAATTTTTAAGCATAAACATAGCATCGGTTTTTAAGTGATTTTTAGCCCACGCCTTTTCTTTCTTATCTACTAATTCACCAAGCCCTTGCAAAATTTGGTTGTCTTTAATTTTTTCAATAAATGTAACACAATCGGCCAAATATTCTTTGATACTTTTGCCTGTTCTTTTTTTGATTACTTCGGTGTTGATATCCCAATTGTTTTTGGCAAAATAGTGAATATCATAAATGTCTCTCGTAGCTGTTTCCGTTCTTAAAGTTAAAGCCGCCAATTTACTGGCGAACAAATAATCCTTTTTGGCGACAAACATTGAAATCCCAAGATATTTTTTAATCTCGTAGTGATTTTTAATATTGTCAACCAGTTTTCGGATGTTAATTTCTACTTTGATGTTGTGATCCTCGTCTCCATATGAGAGTAAAGCAAAAATAGTAAATCTCTTAATGTATTGATCTTTTATTTTTCCGTATTTCTGTAAAATACTTACAATCTTTTCAAAAACCAGTTTTTGATTTTCCTCGTTGATTACCAGCAAATCAAAATCCAAATCCACCGAGAAACGAGGTAGACTGTAAAAAAAGTAGGTACAAGTACCACCTTTAAAACCTAAAAGCGGAGCAATAGAAACATCGGTATAAATATCTTTCAAAACCTGTCCCATTATTAACTGATGTTTTTCTTTATTAAACATAGTTTTTGTGATATTTATTCAATCGTTTAATCAATTGTTTGTTGTTGTAGATTTTGACAATTTCAAAGCATTTTTCCCAATTGATTGATTTTAAGTTATCAAAATAATAATTCGGAAATAAATATATCATATCCAAGAACGCCCTTTCCACAGTAGCGATGCTGTAATTATCTTTATTTATGATACCGGTTGGATTATACAAAACAGTATCTTTCAACTTTCTAAAAGTGAAAGTGTATTTATCTATTACCATAGTTTTCGGCCATTTGCTAACAACAAATATTGTATCGTAATGCTGAAAAATAGTTCCGGCTTCCCGAAGCACTGTTTCAAAACTGATGTAAGAAGGAATATAAATGCTGGTAGCTAATTCTTTTGGATTATAATCTTTGTTTTTAGCAAAAATTCCTCTAATTAGCCGAATCAAAGTTTTTCGCTTTACATAATAAGCAGTTTTGGCATTCAGTTTATCTTTATCGTTTTCCTCCCAAATTAAAGATATCTCCTTATTAGTTATAATTGTTTTGGAATATTGGTATAATTTAACAATTAAACTGTCCATATTTAATAATGTTTGATGGAATTGATAATAATTCTTATTTCCATTATATATTATTGATCAATAGAAGTCAAGTAAAAAAAAATAAAAGGTTTGACCCATTATATCTCCACGGGAAATTTTTTGCACAAAATTTTTACTTTTTCTCTGACTGCTTTTATAACTTTATGGCTTTGGCTATCATTTAAGACATTACTAATTAACTCGGCTATTTCTTTCATCTCGTCTACTCCCATACCCCTTGTTGTAATTGCTGGAGTTCCAAGTCTAATCCCACTTGTATTCCAACTACTTAAAGGGTCATATGGGATTCTATTTTTATTGGCCGTAATTCCTGCTTCATCAAGAGACAAAGCAGATTCCCTTCCTGTTATTCGTTTATTTCTTAAATCAATCAATATTAAATGATTATCAGTTCCGCCTGTTATTAAATTAAATCCCCCTTTAATAAGTTCGTCGGCTAAAACTTTACAATTTCTTATTATATTAACCTGATATTTTTTAAATTTAGAAGTCATTGCTTCTTTAAAAGCAACTGCCTTTGCAGCAATAATATGCATTAAGGGACCTCCCTGTAAACCCGGGAAAACAGCAGCATCAACTCTTTTAGCAAATTCTTTCTTTGTTAATATAAATCCACCTCTTGGACCCCTTAATGTTTTATGGGTAGTGCCTCCAATAAAATCACAATAAGGGACAGGATCGGGATGAACTTTCCCGACTATCAACCCTGTAATATGAGCAATGTCTGCCATTAAATATGCTTTTACTTCTTCTGCAATTTCTTTAAATTTTTTGAAATCAATCTGTCTTGGATAAGCACTTGCACCACATATGATTAACTTTGGTTTATACTTTAAAGCCAACCTTCTTATTTCTTCATAATCAAGTAAATATGTATTTTTATTCACACCATATGAAACGGCTTTATATATCTTCCCTGAAAAACTTACTTCTGTTCCATGAGTAAGATGACCACCACAAGTTATATCCATTCCCATTAAGACATCTCCTGGATTAAGTATTGAAAAATATATGGCCATATTGGCCGAAGAGCCAGAATGAGGCTGTACATTTGCATGTTCGGAATGAAATATTTTTTTTAATCTATTAATTGCTACTGATTCTATCTCATCTAAAAATTCACAACCTTCATAAAATCTTTTTCCTGGATATCCTTCTGCGTATTTATTTGTTAAAACAGAACCTTGAACCGCCATGATGGCCTTACTCGTATAATTTTCAGAGGCTATCATCTGTAATTTTGTATCCTGTCTTTCAAACTCTTTTCTTATATATTTTTCTATTACCGGATCATCTTCCTTTAAAAAATTTTCAAAGTATCCCTTAAACATTTTACCTTCCTTAGGGTCATGTCTTGACATTTGACACAACTGTGGTGCATAAGTGTCTACGCTTTTGTGTCTTTCTTTACCATTCTTTTTCTAACTCATGAACTTTTTTAATTCTATCCAAATGCCTTCCACCTGTGAAAGAAGTATTTAACCAGACTTTAACTATTTCTAATGCTAATTTCTTACCTGTAATTCTTCCACCTAAAGTCAATATATTAGCATCATTATGACTTCTGCTTGCTTTAGCGGTATAAAGATCGTAACATGAAGCAGCACGAATTCCTTTTATTTTATTTGCAACTATATTCATTCCTATACCAGAGCCACAAAAAAGTATTCCTTTATCTAATTTGCCTTTTGCAACATCTTTTGCTACTAATTTACCATAGTCTGGATAATCAACTTTTTTAGTAGAATTTGTTCCATAATCAACAAAATCTATCTTCATATTTTTTAATTTTTGTTTTATATACTCTTTAAGTTCAAATCCTGCATGGTCACTTCCCAATCCTACTATGGGGTCAGCTCTTGACATTTGACAACCTCCACTTTTGCTATCTTATAATTTTATAATAGTTCTTTTGCTTTTATTTAAAATTATCTAAATGTTCTGCAAATTTGTTAGCTAATTTACATTCAACACCAGTAGTCCCAACACCACAGAAACAATCTAGTACCAGCTCGTTTTCTTTAGAAAACTTTAATATTACATTTCGTGGAATATATGGTGCCCAATTACTACGATAATTACCATCATGAGTTGCCCAATTTCCCATGAACTTAAAACTCCAAACAGCAGAAAATATCTGTTCTTCTAATATTTTATCCATATTAAGATACCATTAATGATTTTTCTATTTTAGGAATCACATTATTCTCTATTGCTTTTTTAATTAAATTAAAACATTTTTCATAATCTTCCATAGCACCATTTATAGGATCTGATATATCTTCTTTATCTAATAAAAAAACTTTATTTTTTGAAGTTGGAACCCGTCTTATTATTTCATTTAGATGATTATGCGACATTACAAATATTAAATTAGAACTCTCTATCATATCTTTACTTAAACCTTTAGAATAATGAAAAGTAGCATCTATTCCTTCTTTCTTTAAAATTTCTATTACTTCCGAAGAAGCAAACATTCCAGCAATTGTGCTTACTCCTGCTGATAGAACTTCTATATTATTATTTATTTTTAAATCTAATAATCTTTTTTTTAAATAATAAGAAGCCATTACACTTCTACAACTATTTCCGGTACATACAAATAATATTTTCATATTCTTTTTACATTCATAACTACTTCTTCTATTTGTTCCTTCTTTAATTTGCCGTCTCTTAAAATTACAGGAGAATCTCCCGAAACATCTACAATAGTTGAAACACATTTATGTTTTATAACTCCACCATCTAATATAAAGTCTAACTTAGTCCCTAATTCTTTTTTAACCTCACATGCACTTGAAAGTTCTCTTTTGCCTGATATATTAGCACTTGTTACAGCTAATGGCTCTCTTAAAATTTTAAGTAAATCAAGTATAACTTTACAATCAGGCACTCTAATACCCACAGTATTTACACTTGATACTACATTTTTTGGTGCGAACTTAGAAGATTTAAATATTAAAGTTAAAGATCCTGGCCAAAAATTATCCATAAGTTTTAGAGCAAATGATGGTATCTTTTCTACTAAGTTTTCTATTTCTTTTGAATCACTAACAAAAATAACTAATGGTTTGTTTTTAGGTCTATTTTTAATCTCGTAAATTCTGTTTATTGCATTTTTGTTATAAACACTTCCTGCAATTCCATAAACTGTATCTGTTGGTATACCAACAACACTACCTTGTTTTATCTTTTCTGCAAAAAAGTTTATCCTGTTTAATGTTAAAATTTTATTTAAACTCATCTTATAAAAAATTATTTTCTCATCCCTTCAAGATATTTCTTATAACCCTTTTGCTTTAATAATTTTGATTTAGTAATAACGTCCTGATAAAGTTTTTGCCTGTACCTTAGAAGCCATTTTTTTAGTTTATTATTATTAATAGATAGAATCTCAATAGCAAGTATAGCCGAATTAGTTGCTCCAGATTTACCTATGGCCATAGTAGCTACTGGAATACCAGATGGCATCTGCACAATAGAATAAAGAGAATCAATCCCCTTTAAATTAGATGAATCTATTGGAACTCCAATTACAGGTATTGTAGTTTCGGCGGCAATAACTCCAGGAAGTGCAGCAGAATGACCTGCTCCTGCTATAAAAATTTTTGTCCCTCTTTTTTCCATTACTTTAATAGTTTTTTGTAAATATCTTAAACTCCTGTGAGCCGAAGCAATAATAATTTCATAAGAAACACCTGCTTTGTTAAAAATACTAATAGCATCCTGCATTACAGGTAAATCAGAGTCACTTCCTAAAATTATAGCAACTATCTGGCTTCTCATATTCCCTCCGCAGAATTTATCAACTACATCATTGTCCATTCAATGTAGTTAATGGTCTTTAGACCATGTTTCTTTAAACCATGTTAGCAAGTAATCCAATCTCTATAAATCATTGAAATTGCTTCAATCTCCGTTCACAATAACGGTATTCAGTAAAGATTTACAGTAAATACTCACTTGTTATGTAAGTATTCACTGAACTCATTACACTACATTTTAATAAATTCCTGCTTGTCATTGCAAGGCGACAGTAGGGAGCTCCGTGACAATCTCTTCAAAAACAATTGAACAGCATCTAAAGATGCTTAACTACATTTGATTAATCCATTCGCAATGATGGTATTCAGTAAGGATTTACAAATAGACTTTTTTCATCTCTTAACATAACCACTGAATATTTACGATTTACATATGTTTCTTACTTAATGATTTTATCAAAGGAAATGTATAAAATCAACATATTTTTTCAAAAACCACTTGACAACTCTCTGTAAATTTTATATAATCAGATAAATCAGAATAATCTGATTATTCTGATAAATAAGGAGGGAACAAAAATGGTAAGAAAAAGAAATATTAAAAGTTGTAGTACTGGATGTTGTTGTAAGGTTGAGGCAATGGCAACTATAGATGAGAGGGGACAGTTAGTGCTTCCAAAGGATTTAAGAAATAAAGCAAAGATTAAGCCGGGGGATAAACTTGCAGTTGTAAATTGGGAAGAGGATGGCAAGGTATGTTGTATTGCTTTAATTAAAGAGGAATATCTTGCACAGATGGCAAAAAGTTTTCTTGGTCCTATGTTTAAAGAAGAAAACAAAGGAGGTGATAAAAAATGACATATCAAGATAAAAATAAATATTGTGCAGTTGATATTGAAAAATGTGATACATTTGATTTTATGGCAAATGTTATGGAATTGCCTGTTCTCCATCCAGGTGGTTTTAAGGCAACTAATGAAATGGCTAACCTATGCGATATCAATAAAGATACAAAGGTTTTGGATATTGCCTGTGCGAAAGGAACAAATGATTGCTATTTAGTTGAAAAATTTGGATGTTCAGTAGTAGGGATTGACCTTGATGAAAATTTAATCAATCAAGCGAAGGACCTTGCAAAAAAGAAAGGATTGGAAGATAAATTAACTTTCAAAGTAGCAAATGCAGAAAATATTCCACTTCCTGATAATGAATTTGATGTTGTTATATTTCAGGCAGTCTTGATTATGGTAAGCAATCAAGAAAAAGCAATTAAAGAAGCAATTAGGGTGACAAAACCTCATGGGTATGTTGGTATATTAGAAATAACATGGAAGGAACAACCACCAAAAGAGTTTTTTAAAGAAGCAGAGAATATCTGTGGATTTTTCCAAAATGCTAAAACATTTGATAACTGGAGAAAATTGATTTTTGGCAGTGGTTTAACAGAGATAGCGTCAAAAAGTTATGATATGGAATGTCCCTGTGGTTTAAGTGACCTTGGGCTATTAAAAGCCATTAAGATTTTCTGTAAACAGTTATTCAATAAAAAGATAAGAGATAGGATGAATGAACTAGATAATTTTGTTGAAAAAGCCAAAAAAGAATATTTTGGTTATGGAATATATGTTGGAAAAAAATAGGACAGGGGATTGTCCAACAATTCACTTTTTAAAAAATTAGGCATTGTAAAATAAGGTTTTTTAGAATCCAAAACTTCAAAAATACTAATTATCGGACGGTCCCACAGTAACTATTTTTAGTGGTTGTAGTTACCTGATGGTGCTTTTTGCATCGCCTATTTTATACAGGACAACAGTATTACAAAAATAGGAGGGGAATAAAATGAATAATGCTAAAATAAAAAAATTGGTAAAAGAAGAATATAGTAAAATAGCTAAAAATGAAAGTCCTTCTTGCTGTGGAGGTTCTGATTTATCAAAAAATATCAGCAAGAAGATGGGTTATAAAGACGAAGAGATTGAAGCAGTTCCTGAAGGTACAAATTTAGGTCTTGGCTGTGGAAATCCTGTGGCTCTTGCTTCTTTAAAGAAAGGAGAGATTGTGCTCGATTTAGGTTCAGGTGCAGGTTTTGACTGTTTTCTTGCTGCTAATAAAGTTGGAAATAATGGAAAAGTTATTGGTGTAGACATGACACCTGAAATGATAAAAAAAGCACAAAAAAACGCTAAAAAAGTGGGCTACAAAAATGTAGAATTTAGACTTGCAGAGATTGAAAATTTGCCAGTAGATGATAATTCTGTTGATGTAATTATCTCCAATTGTGTGATTAACCTTTCACCTGATAAAAAGAAAGTTTTTAGTGAAGCATACAGGGTTTTAAAACCAGGAGGCAGACTGATGATTTCGGATATTGTTTTATTAAAAAAACTTCCTGATGTAGTGAAGAAATCAGTAGATGCTTATATCGGTTGTCTTTCAGGAGCAATGATGAAAGATAAGTATTTATGTATAATAAAAAAGACAGGATTCCGGAAAATTGATACAATAGAAGAAACATTTTTGCCAATTAATTGTATGGCTAATGCTCCAACAGTAAAAGCCATTATAAAAGATTTGAAGATATCTAAAAAAATATTAAAAGAAATAACAGATTCAATAGTTAGCATAAAAATTTCGGGTGTGAAATAGGGTCATAGTCTGTTCGCTTTGGCGAACAACTATTCCTAATATTATTTACATTATGGGAAGTCAAACTTTCAAAATTTGAGAAAATCCAAAAAAATGTGGCTGTTTGCTATGACTTCTGATCTGGTAATATGTGTATGTGAAAGAACGAAACAGTTTTAATAGTCGCTGTCCCCTTTAAACAGCAGTTTGTTCTTTTATCTGGGCGGGTTTAGAGGCTAAAGATTCTTCTTTAAGTTTATAAGACAATACCTGTGATACTCCTGGTTCTGCTTGGGTAACACCATATAAAACATCTGCGATTTCCATGGTAAGTTTATTATGTGTGACTATTAAGAATTGCACATTACTAAATGTGTTTTTTAGCATATCTCTGAATCTAATAACATTTGAATCATCTAAGGGAGCATCTATTTCATCTAATATACAGAATGGGGAAGGTTTTACCATAAACACAGCAAAAAGCAGCCCTATAGCCGTTAAGGCTTTTTCTCCTCCTGAAAGTAAAGATACATCTTTTGGTCTTTTACCTTGTGGCCAGGCAATTATTTCTATTCCTGTTTCTAATAAATTATTTTCATCAATAAGTATTAAATCGGCATGCCCTCCATTAAATAATTTTCTAAATACTTCATTAAAATTATTTTTTACCTTTGTAAATGTTTCCAAAAATAGTTCTTTACTAATTTGATTAAGTGAGTGTATCGTTTTTATCAGGGACTGCTTTGATTCTACAAGGTCTTTCTCTTGATTTGTTAAATAAGATAATCTATGCTGCAATTCTTCAAACTCCTCCATGGCCACAAGATTAACTGGACCAATTTCTTCTATGGAATGTTTTATCTCTTCTGTTTTTACTAAAGCAGATTCAATGCTTATATTATTATCCTTAAGATAATCTTTTTCTGATTTATAATTTGTTAAATCTATATTATAATCTCTTAAAATTTGTTCTTTACAGTTCTTAGATTTAAGTGACAACTCATTTATTTTAATACTGGTTTCGTATGATGTTCTTTGCTTTTCTTCGTATGCTTTTCTGTATTCTCTAAGATTTTCTTCATCTTTATAAAATGCCTTTCTAATTTCTTCATTATTTTTCTTTTCTTCAGCAAGATTATTTTCTAATTCAGCCTTTTTCGGATTTGTTTCTTTTAAAAACTTATTTAATGTTTCAATTTCTATTTCTACATAGTTTTTTTGTTGACTCTTATCCTGTATTTCCTTATAAAACGATTTTTTATTAACTTCGATTTCTTCAAGATTAAGTTTAAGTCTGCTAATTTCGTTATTTAAATTTATGTCTTTTTGTTCAAGAAATGTTAATCTTACCTTAAAGTCTGTCCATTTTGTGTTGTCTTCCTCTTCACTTTTTCTGGCACTATTTATTTCATCTTCTAATCTTTTTATTTTTTCTTCATTTTCTTTTTGTTTATTTTGAACCTCATTAAGTTTTGGAATAGCAGTTTCTTTACCACCTTTTATATCTTTTAATTCTTCTTGTATTTGTTGTCCTTCTAGATTTTGTAATTTTATCTCTTTATCAATCCTCTCCATCTCATCAGATACATTCTGTTCTTCTTGCTTCTTAGCCACTACTCCTTCAACATCCTGTAGTATTAAAAATAAAGGCTTGATTTTACTAACATAATTTCCCCATTTTTCTCTTATTTTATTTAAAACGCTTCTTATAAAACTTAAATCTTCCCCTTTTTCTACTTCTTTAAAATGAGAATTTATTTCTTTTTCAATACCTTCTATATTTTTTATTTCATGACTAGTATATTCATAAATCCCCTTGACTGAAGTAAAATTACCAGTTTCTCCTATACCTGGAAAGACTTTTTTAAACTCTAAAAGTTTGCTTTCGTTTGCATTTTTAGAGATTATTAACTCTTCTATTTTTTTAGTAATCTTTTCTGTTTTATATTTTAGTTCATTTTCTTTGTTTTCAAAATTTTTTATCTCATTTTTCAGATGAAGCCCTTGATTTATAATATCGAAGATTTCTATTCTTAATTCTTTTAATGCTTTCTCGTTATCTTTAAATTTTTCTTTAACTACTTTCGTTATTTCTGTTTGTTTATTAATATTCTCTTTTTCGAAAGATAAGGATTTTACTGTTTCATCATACTCTTTTTTTGTATTTTCAATCTGAAAAATTATATTTTGTTCTTTTTTATCAAGTTCTAATACTTTAAAATTAATATCATCAATATTTTTAACTAAACCTTCTTTCTTTTCATCAAGTAAATTAATTTTGTTAAAAATATTATTTATCTCATTGGCTAATTTATAAAATTCCTCTTGTTTTAAGTTTAAATTTTTCTCTTCTTCCAAAAGTTGGATTCTACCATCTTTTAGTCTAATTTCTTCACTACTTATATTATTCTGTAAATCAGTTACCTCTTTTTTTAAAGATTCTTCTATTTTCGTTAAATTATTGAGTCCTTCAGAAAATTTATTATATTCGCAACCCTTTAAACTAATTTCGATTTCTTTTAATTCCTCTGTTAATTTTTTATATTTTTCTGCTTTTTTTGCGTATCTCTCTAGACTATTAACCTGTCTTTTTACTTCAGCAATTATATCTTTTACTCTGACTGAGTTTTGTTCCGCTTGTTCTAATTTTCTAAGTGCTTCTTCCTTTTTTAATTTATATTTTGATATTCCTGCTGCTTCTTCAAATATAGCTCTTCGATCAACAGGTTTAGAACTTAAAATCGCATCCATTTTGCCTTGTTCCATTATAAAATAAGTATCTGCTCCAATTCCAGAATCTAATAAAAATTCGGTTATATCTTTTAACCGCGATGGTGAGTTATTTATAAAATATTCACATTCGGCATTACGGAAGATTCGGCGAGTGATTCTAACTTCTTCAAAATTTAAGGCGAGTTGACCTTTTAATTCTGAAAATTCTAAAGAAACCTCTGCCATCCCAAGAGGTTTTCTATAATCAGTTCCATCAAAGATACAATGCTCCATTAAATTTGTGCGAAGAGACTTTGCACTTTGTTCACCCAGAACCCAACGAATAGCATCAACAATATTTGATTTTCCTACACCATTTGGGCCTACAATACAAGTAATACCAGGCTCAAATACTATCTCGGTTTTGTTGGCAAAAGATTTAAAACTATAAAGTTCTAACTTCTTTAATCTCAATTAGACCCTCTCAATACTTTACATTGTGTTTACATTCAAAAAAATATCTATATGTAGTATATAATAATTACCAACACCTGTCAAGAGAAAAAAAGAGAAAAAGGGGTCAGAGTCATTTTTAAAAGGAAAAGAGGAAGATCTTGATTCTGACCCCAGAATTTATCTTTTTTGGTTGAAAAATATTTTTTTTTATGGTATAATTAAATTAAACAGGAGGTGAATTATGTATAAAAATTTTCTTATTGGGATGTTCTTGTGTTTTGTTTTTGCCATTACTACTATGGCAGAACAAAGTTCTTTTGTTACAATCACGGAGTTAAGTGGCGAAGTTGAGGTATCTATAGCCGGAGGTGAATGGCAACAAGTAAACTTAAATCAAAACCTAAATACAGCCGACAAGATAAGAACAAAAAACGGGAAAGCAGAATTAAAATTTTCTAATGGTACAACTTTGAATTTAAGAGAAAATTCAAATTTAGATTTAGTTCAGATTAAATCTACTAATAATTCTCAAAACTCAATACTAAAACTCTTCTTTGGCAAGATAAAAGCAAAAGTAAGTAAATTAAACCAGGATGATTCATTTGAAATTCATTCGCCAAAAGTTATTGCCGCCGTAAAAGGAACTGAATTTGTAATGGAAACAACAAATGAAGAAACAGAAGTATTAGTTTTGGAAGGTATTGTTGCTTTATCAGATATATTAAGAGAAAAAGAAATTTTCATAAAAGAAAATGAGAAAGCGTATTTTAAAGAAGGGCTGTTGAATAATCCAAGAGAACTCTCTCCTGAAGAACAAAAAACGATTAAAGAAATATTCGAAACTGGGATGAAATTAGAAAAACCTACAACAGCCCAAACTATTGGAATAGAAGACGATTCTAAAAATCTACAAAGAGAAATCCGCGAGTTAAGGTCAGATTTACTTGAAATAAAAGATAGGTCAAATTTAGAAGATAAACAGGATTTATTAGAGCGAATCTCTGATGTCCAGCTTGGTAAATCAGCCATGGATATGCATGGATATAGAGTAAGAACCGATAATTATGTTTTAAGACCAAAACCAAATACTATTATGATGTTAAATATTACAAAAAGAGAAGGCGGCCCAAATGCAGGCGTATCATCACTTGAAATAAGTGATATTTTTAATAAAGACCTGCCAAAGAATTTTATGGATGTAAAAATTGCTTTATATGGAGATGATTGGTTTAATCCGGATAAACCATTAGAATACTATCTTACCAAAGAAATATCTGTCTTAAGAAATCCTTTTGGAGATACTATAAAAAATATTGTAAATTTTGACGACCCGATATTTGATAATTCCGGAGATTTTGGTTTTTATAGACAGCCATTTATAGAAACTTTTAAAATAAATGATGTTGAAAAATGGGAGTTTAAATTAACATATAACAATATCGCAGAAACATTCAACAAAGCAGAATATATTGACTTAAATGGCGTCCATATGGGGCAGAACACATCAGGGAACCCAAATTTACCGTTTGATGTTGAACTTTCTTTAACGAAAGAAGGTGGGTTTATGATAACACATATATATCCTGATGAAACATATTTTAAAACCGGACTTTATCTGGTGGATGACAGTGGCACCGTACACAGTGTACTTGATGTGTTTAATTCAGTAAATTTTTATGAATTTCAAAATACTTTATTAAAATATAACTGGGAATTGGTTTATGAAGCAACAGAATTTGATGGTAGAACAATAGATTTAATAGTTCTACCAAAAATATTTAACGAATTATATTAAAAAGGAGGAGACAAAATGAAAAAAATTGTTTTAATTTTTCTAATAGCACTTTCAATCTCTGCGTATTGTGACATAAAATTCATCCCTATAATTGATGCTGATTTAAGGGTAGGGTATTCATCAGTAACTGGAAGTAATGGAAGCGCATCTGGTGTTGGCTCTTTATTTTTAATGCCAGCATTTAAATTTGATGAATCTGATTATTTACTTCCAATATATAGTTTTAATTTCAGTGCAAGTGAGTTTGTAATAGAAGAAGAGACCTTGTTTTTAAGAAGAATGAATAATTTACTTTCAACTGGATATAAACATAAATTTAGCAAAGAAATTGAAACAAAGGTAAGTTTAGATGGCAGATATAATTTAAATGTTGAAACAAAAGATGAATCTTTTGGGAAGGGCTTATATGACCTTTATGATATAGGTGGCTCTGTTTCTTCTGCTTACAATCTCTTTTTGGACGAAAAACCATTTCCAATAAGTCTTGGAGTAAAGTATTATCAAAGAAAATATCCAAATTATAAATCCTTAGATTCTACCGTAGTAGAAGGGAAAGAAGAAAAACCAAAGGATTTTAATGCTATTAATATTTCAAGTGGTTGGAAATATAAATTCTCTGAGATTTATTCAGATTTATCTTACAATCTGTTAATTAAAGATTATTTAGATAGTTATTCAAGAACTGATCAGGGACTAATTTCCGATACAAAAAGAAAAGATATTGCCCATTATCTAGATTTAAGTTTAGGAACTCCCTTATCTGAGACAACAACAGCTGGATTGGATTCTAATCTAACATATTATAGTTCAAATGTTGACCTTTATGATACAAATAAATTAATACCCTTACCAAATTACTATACTTATTTAAGTATTAGTTTTAAACCATATATTACATTTACTATGGGAGATTTAAATCTGGGAGTTTTCTATTCAATTCTTATAAGAAGTTATAAGGATAGAAAAGCAAGCGAATCTGATGGAAGTTATTTAGCCGATAGCCAAAAAGATATGGAAAATACTCTCGGGTTAAGTTTAAAATATCCAATAATGCAGCAACTTAATGCCGTAGCAGGCATAAGTTATCTAGTTTCAGACTCTAACATGAAATATCAGGAATATATAAAATATAACTACAGAATATTAAATGTTAGCGTGGGCGTATCATATAGTTATTAAAAATAGGGTAGCCGCAACCTTTAGGTTGCGATGTAATATGGTGGCAAATAATACGCAGGCTCGCACCCGCTTCGCGGTGCATTCCTAATTATTTATTTGTAAATAGTCAGTGAAAGCCGTGAGAATTATATTCCCATATTCCCCCTTTGTTAAGGGGGAATTAAAAATTGGACGGCTTTTACTGAATACTTACATTTAGAAACTTCCTCAAGTTTAATGCAGAGAAATGATGTAAGTCTAAATATATGAGAGAGTTTTTTGAATTTGACTCGTTTAAGGCTATTTTGGGGATAAGTAATGAATAATTTGATAGAGTTTGAGATGATCAAGTCTGC
>JBDRBU010000047.1:0-10017 GCA_043822305.1 Candidatus Firestoneibacteriota bacterium | reverse complement strand
GAAAGCTTAAACCAAGCTTCAATAGTGAAATTCCCTTCGTAAAACGTAAGGGAATCGTCATCAGGAACAGCAATATAATCATCTTCACCGTCAAAATTCAAACATTTCCCATAAAAACAATTCATGTCCCAAACAGCACCGTTTATAGTTCCATGATTAACACCCGTTTCATCATAGGCAATGGTTCCATTGCCCTCATTGAAATGCCATAAAGCGATTGTGTTATCATCAACTTCATATTCTCCTGATGGCTCTTCTCCGTTAGCGATTATGACAAAGTTGTCGTAATCAAAGTGCATTATGCCGTTGTGGCCTGTTCTAGATTCAAAAGTAAACTTATATGGAGCTTCTAGAGAAGTTTGGTTCCCATAAATTACAGTAGTCCACACAGAAGAATCTGGTTTTGTGACATGAACTCTCATGAAATCATCAACAAATTCAATCTTGAAGTGATAAAGACCGAAATCATTTCCTATCGATCCTGGACTGTTCCAAAAACCAATAAAACCACAGTAACTGCATCCATATTGTTCACTCATATAGTATCCAAGTGAACGACCATTTGGAACATAATTAATATGAAATGTTGTTACCCTGTTCCCATCTCCTGAGACATAATCAACATCGTATTCAAGTGTTTCGCCTGGTTGCAAGATCCTGCTCATAGACACAAGCAATTGCCTGTTTGACTGGGTGTTTTGCTTTACATGATAGTTCTGTAATGCCGTATCAACGTAATATTCATCTGGATGGCCTTCAGCGTAAGGATCAAGCTCTGTCTCAAAAAACCACTTGCTCAAATCCAGTTCAGGTCCAGAAAAGTCGTCATAGACGAACGTCTCTGCTGAGACGTTTATAGAAAATGATATAAGGAAAATAGAAGCAATGAATAAGATAAAAATAGATTGTTTCATGAATAAGGTTTGGAGGGAAGTTTTAAATAATCAATTCAATTTTTTTAATATGAAGAAACTAATACCGATATTGATTGTAATCGGGTTTATTGTAGTTGTTTCTGGGTGTATAAGTGAAAATACAAACAGTGAAGTGGTTCAAATATTGATGGATACCCCTGAAAATTCTGTAGAATCATACATAAAGACACTTGAAACAGAGAGTTTAGATGATGATTTAATGGTTGGCACGGGTATTTTCTACGAATCTGATTATATAAAAAAAGAACTTAATGAAGGTTGGTTGGTTGCCCAAAACCGTTTTACAGAAAAATGTAATGAGGTTAAAAATTATTTAGATCTTGGCGAAGAGTATGATTGCCCCTCTTTTTATTCAGAAGTCAAAGTTGATATAATATCAATTGAAAAGGATTATGAAAATGATGATAACGCTTCTGTGACGGCCAATTTTATAATTTATTATACGACTGAAAGTAACACAACTAAAACTAGTAAAAAAAACACGTTTTATCTGAAAAAAATAGATAATGAGTGGAAAATAGAAAACATGGGAGATGAAAACAGGACTATTACAGAAGAAGCCCTGATTGATGATGTAAATTATGAGAGAGAAAGATTAAACATTTTCATAAACGCAGTTGATGAATATGTTAACACAATTGATAATATACTTACACCAATAAAAGAATTCTATTTATTAAAAGAAAATGTAAAGAGTGCTGTTGCTGATATAATTCCAAACAGTAAAATCAAACTTGTAGATGTTGGCATAGCCAGAAATTCAACTACTGTATCAAATGTTGAGTTACAAAAAGGTGAGATAGTTGTTGATATTGTTTATTATTATGAAGATGAATTTTTAGTTGATGATTATGAAAGAAGTGCAAACGAATTTTCTAATATATATAAGAACATCTTCAACGTAAACAGAAATATCAAACTGGTATTGATAAAGAATTTGAAGAAAGAAAAAGACGCATATGGTTATTATGTTGATGAAAACTTGATGATATCATACATGACCAGAGCTACTTTTAATAAGATAAATTGGAATGCTTTTGAATCGACAAATTTGGATGAAGTTACATCAGTAAGCTTCTACGGAAGCTCTATTGTAAAATCTTTAAGAGACTTTCAAGACATACTTGAGGATTATGTTGAGATATCAAATAGTTTAGGTTCTATGTCGACAGGAGATATGCCATCCAGTATTTGTTCTGATGTAGAGAGTCAATGCACTCTTTATGGCGAGTGTGAAGAGATAAACATATTAAAATCTTCAGGTATTTGTTAAAATAAACCTCACACAAACAAATATCACTTCTTCCTTTTTCTATCCCAATATGGACTCTTACATTTAGGACAAACTCTAGGATCTTCCTTCCTGTTTCTCGGCACCCATTTATGCCCGCAGCGTTCACATTTGAAGCCAGAAAGTGTAATTTTACCCATATACTAATAGTAATATACCAATAAGTATTTATAGTTTCTTTACCAATAGTATATTACTAATAGGTAAGTTGATGGCCATGTATTGTATATTCGGAGTTGAAAATCAGATAATTTGCCTCTTGTTATCGATTGGTGTGGGAGGAGCATTTTACGTATGGTTTTTGTGGCCGAGAAAGGGATTAAAGAGAATTTAAAGATTGGAAAGAATAGATAAGGGGTGAATAAAGTGAGAAAAATGATAATTTTCGAAAAGAATCTTAATAAAATTAAAGAAATTGATAATATACATAATAAAATAATATGCGGTGAAACATTAGACACCCTTAAAAAGCTCCCTGATAAATCTGTATCATTAATAATAACTAGTCCATCCTATTTCTTAGGAAAATCTTATGAAAAGGATTACTTATTTGAAGATTATATCACAGAACATAAAAAAATAATTATTGAATGTAAAAGAGTTATAAAGGATAATGGTGCTATTTTTTGGAATGTTGCACAAACAATCATTGATAAAGAGACATTTCCGTTGGGCGTCTTTTTTTATAATATTTTTAAAGATTTAGATTTTCATTTGAAAAATTGGATAATCTGGAAATTCGAAGGGGGAGAAACACCACGAACTAGACTATTTGGAAGATACGAAAACGTACTTTGGTTTATAAAAAATAAACAAGATTATATATTTAATTTAGATCATGTTCGAATTCCAGCTAAGTGGATAACCGATAAAAGATGCAATAACAAGGGGAAGAATCCTGAAGATTTCTGGGTATTTGATGAGAGAATAAACAAAGATAAGTTAATTTCTGTAAAAAATAAGATTGAACAATATAAAAAACTATTAAAAACACAGGCAGAAAACTATGTAAACCAAATATTAATGGACGAAACAATAA
Source organism: Candidatus Firestoneibacteriota bacterium (assembly GCA_043822305.1). Classification (GTDB taxonomy): domain Bacteria; phylum Oederibacteriota; class D2-FULL-39-29; order D2-FULL-39-29; family JBDRBU01; genus JBDRBU01. Next base: position 6,752 of record JBDRBU010000047.1, on the reverse strand, counting down.
GAGAGATTGAAGCAAAATTAGATGGGTTGATTAATTCAAAGGAAGATATCGTTAAGAAGAATTTATCTGATAATATTTGGTATATTAACAGAGTTGTAAATATTAGTAAAAAGGAAAAAATTAAACACCCTTCAACTGGTGAGGCACACCCTTGTCCGTTTCCTGAAGAGATGATAAAAAGGATAATTAAAATGTCTTCTAATGAAAATGACGTTGTTCTTGATATCTTTAATGGAAGTGGGACTGTTTGTAAGGTAGCGAACGAATTGAATCGGAAATGGATCGGTATAGATAAAGAGATTAAGTACTGTGAAATTGCAGAGCATCGTATCAGCCAAAGATTTTCACAAAAAAATAAAGAGGTTAAAGAATGTATAGATCTGTAATAATTAATTTATTGGGTAAAAATGTTGACGAATCAAAACAAATAATTAACTCAATAATTGATAAGTATAATTTTCAAATTTCTAATGATGGCACTATTTGGATAATAACAGAAAATTATTTGAAAAATAATTGCCTTATTTTTTCTTCGTTTATTATTGCGGAGAACATCAACAATTACAAACTTCGGAATGTTATTTTAGTTCCTAATTTTAAAACTAAAAAAGAAGGCGTTTTTTTTAGTAACAATATATTTGAAATATTGTTCTTCTCAAAGAATAATCACTATTATTTTAATAAGGACCCAATTAGAGAAAGACATATATGGAAAGATGTTGAATGGGGTAAAAGAGCAAAAAATTATCACAAACTGGGAAAAGATCCAGGAAATGTATGGCTAAAAACAGAAGATGATGGAAAGGGGAATATCATAAAACACATCTCAGTTTCTTTTAAAGAATCTATTGAAAGGATTATTAAATCTACTACTGAAGAAAATGATAGATGTTTATTGATAAATATAAATGAAAATTTTGATAATATATTTCAAGGGGTGGAAATTGATAATGTTAATGCATAAAATTTTCTTTAAATCTTCAGAAAGTATGGAAGAAATTTCAGATAATTGTGTAAAAATGATGATTACGTCTCCACCCTATTGGAACTTAAAAAATTATGAAGTTGATAATCAAATTGGATATAAAGAAGATTATAAAACTTATCTTAATAGAGTATATAAAGTATGGAAAGAAACTTTTAGAGTGTTGACTGATGATGGAATAGCGATAATAAACATCAACACAAAAAGTTATAAAAAAAATCTTGTATTAATTCCTTATGATTTCATAAAACAAATGGAGAAAATAGGATTTAGGATTAGAGATGTCCACTATTGGCATAAATCGAGTGGGATACCAAGACCAAGTAATCTAGGAGATCACTTCGAATATTTTTTAATATTTACAAAATCAGACAAATATTCAATAAATGATTTTAGTTTTTTTGACTATAAAATCAATAAAAAAATTCCAAAAATAAATATTTGGAACATTAATAAAAAATTTGGATCTGTAGGGAAAAAATTTATGGTACACCCAGCAATATTTCCAGTCCCATATATAAAGAGAATGATTGAGATATTCACAAATCCAGAGGAAATAATTCTGGATCCCTTTCTCGGCTCAGGAACGTCATTAATTGCAGCTGAGTTAGCTAAACGAAGATGTATAGGTTTTGAATTAAATAAAGAAGGATATTTGCCGATGATTAAAGATAGGTTGGAAGAAGATAATTTATCTATAAAAAATGTAGAGCTTATTGATTAAATTTCTCTTTATCCTTGAATATTTTTCTTAATCGATTGTAAGTCTCTTCAGATATGAAACCTTCTTTCAACAGGAAATCTAAATGCTCAAATAAAATTTCGTTGTTTAATATTAAATTTTCAATAGACTCTTTATCGATTATTTTATTTTTTACTAAATTTTTGATTATCTCTCCCTTATCTTGTCTATTATATGTAATAGAATCATGGCAGGGCCTACAAAGATAAGTGTAGTTATCTGGACTTTCAGGCCCTTTAATCGAATTATATATTATATGATGACATTCTGGCTCGTTTGATTTAAATTTAGCCTTACAGGATTCACAAGAGGCAGGTTCTTTAAACCAGAATGTTGTTTGCATCGCACGGTTCCACCTATTCCTTGAGGGACCTACTTTAGATATAATACTATCTAATTTATCATATTGAAGTTTAGAAGTTTTAAGCATTTTCAATAAATCTAAGTAGGATACAATATGAATGAAACCCTCATCTAGCAAGACGTCCAAATGTTCTTTTCTTATTTCTCCTTCTTTGATCAATTTCCTGAAATTATCTATATTTACAATTCCCTTAAATTTTAAGTTTTTAATTAATTTATTTCTTTCATTCTTTGATGTTTTATGAGTAAATATTTTATGACAACTCTTACATAAGAAAGCATAATTGTAGGGGCTATCTGGACCATAAATTTCAAAAGGAATTATGTGATGACATTCTGGCTCGTTCCCACTAAATTCTTTATCACAAGAATCGCATTTATTGACAGGATAATCCTTTCTTATCAGATCTATAATTAAATGTTTATGAAATCTTTCATACTGAACTAATTTCATCATTCTAAGATTCCTCTTTCTTTCTCTTTGACCATCTACGATATTATATTTAATATCGTTTTCTTCATTTTTTATTTGTTCTTTGATTGTTGAATAATTAGAAGTCTTCAATTCTATTTTTAACCATCTCTCAATTTTATCTTCTTCTTCGTCTGTGTCTAAAAAGCGAGATGATTGTATTTTTTCATTAAGATTATACTCTCCTTTATTGATACAGTTCTCAAACATCAATAAAAGAGATTTTAACTCTTCTTGATCTACCCCAGTAATATCAATTAAGGGTCCTGATAAATATAACTTTCGTTTATATAAAGATAAAATATGAACATAGCAAAATACTAACAATTTCCAATCAATAAAAGATATGTAACGTTTCCACTTTTGAAAGATGTTTTTAAGTTTAATATCCTCTTTCCTAAAATCATCAATATATTCTGATTTAATTTTTAATAATATTTTTTTATGTTCTTCTGTTGATTTCTCAAAGGCACTATGAATTAGATTTAAAGTTGATGCGGCAGATAGAATCTTATAGAATTTATCGTAACATTTTAAATATATCTCAATTTCTTTTATGAATTTGCTATGCTTAATGAAATCGGAAATATTGTTTACTTTGAATATCCCCTTGGAGTATCTTACTGTGTTTGGATAATAAGGATTTCCTTTTGTATACTTATACTCATATAACCCATATAAGAGATTTGAAATTTCTTTCAAAAAATCATCTGTACTTGCTTTAGTCTTATTTATAGAAAATTTCCTTGTTTTTGGTCTGTTATTGAATATCTCTTTTATTTTATTCTTTTCATCCTCCTTTAAATTTCTATAATCTAAAATTTTCTTTATAACTCTATCTAAATCAGATGGAGCCTCTCTACAAATAAAAAATTTGTAATCTTCAAAAGAGAGATATGCTTGATCTTGATTTATTGAATTTAATTTTTCGATTATATTTATTAGAGCTATATAGGGATTCACAGAAAAATCACTGAAATCTTTTTTTGTTTTATAATTATCCTCAACATTTAGAGGATTAATCCTACTCGTATAAGGATTATAGTATCTCATCTTAATTTTTTGATGTTCCCATATCGCCATTATTAAAATAGAGTCTGCAAAATAGATTAGATTCCCAATTTCATTCATTTCATAACCGTCTTCTTCGGGGGGTAATATTCCAAAATAAGTAAGAAGTTGCCTAAAATTTCTAATTTCTGCATGGAAATCTGAGAATATTGTTCGGGTATTGTCTTTTACAGATCTAGGTTCTTTATCTTGCTTTTTCTTTTTTTCAATTTCTTCCTTTTGGATTTTTGGGATCTTCTTAATTATCTTTGAAATCGTTATATTTCTATCAGAATATAGCAGATTCCCAATTCTTTTTTTAATCCCTGATTGCATTCCAATTCCAGTTAAATATAAAAAGTAATATTTTCTTGCAGAATCATCTAGATTGGGAACATCATTAAATTTATCAAAATCTATTATATTATCTGATTTTCTGAAATCTAGCGGAGAAAAAAAGTATTCTTCAGCATCCTTTTTAATTTTTTTATCTTCAATTGAATCTATGAATTTGTTAAAAATATCCGTTATCTCCTTAAGTGTTTCTTTATTAATCTTCTTTCTTTCAACTAAGAATATTTTGTATAAAACTACAAATTTTTTTATAAACCAATGATTTCCATAGCCAAAACGGAAAATATATTTATCTTTAGATAACCATATTTTATTATATTTTATATTTTGATTAGTAATCTTCATTTTATTATGTTTAGCCATAAATAATACTAGAAATATCAGTTTAAAAATAGAAACACCTATTATTAATAACGATGATTGGGGTGAATGATTATGTGTGCTAGTCATAGAAAAGGCATAGAAAAGACGAGAGGAATGCGTGAAGGGAGAAAAAAGACTTATGCTCAAAATATAATAATCAAATATGGTAAAGGAAGATATCCTAAATGTTTTGAAATTTTACCTTATGATTGGTGTTCAAAAAAAGAAGAAATTCCAGATGATCCAAAAAATGTTCCAAAAGAATGCAGATAATGTCAAGAGTTTCTGAATAGTAAGTTTTATTGCGAACATTTTTCAAAAAAAGTACACGAAGAAAAACTCAAACGCTCTAAAGAGGCCGGAATGCCGACTCGGATAGAAATCACTGTTGAAGAAAAAGATGATAAATGGGATGAGTGATATTACTTATTATTTTAAACTAATAATGATTTATGAAGAAATTTATTGAGAAAATGGGAAGTGAACTAGTTAAATGCGATCTAAATTGTGAGGGGGTTATTAGCGATCCAAGGATGGGTATATTACCTAGATGCTTATTTTTTGAAGACAATAAAGGAAAAAACGGTGTCATAGTTGTAGGTCTAAATCCGGGCCATTCAGACACAGATAAAGAACAGAGAAAGTATTATATAAAAAACAAATGTTCCTACGAATCTACGGTAAAATATTGGGAAGAAAAGAATTGGGGTTATTTCAAAAAGATAAGAGAATTTATAGAAATTATGAATTTTAATGGGCCCATAATTTGGACAGAATTGGTTAAATGTGAATGTCTAGAAAAAGAAACGTTTGAAAAAATACCATTACAGACTATAAGAACTTGTATAGATAAATTTTTAAGAAAAGAGATAAAAAAATGTCCGGATAATTATATTATAATTGCTGTTGGTAAAGAAGCCTTTAAATTTTGCTCTTTAAGTTTTCCTAAAAAATTTGTTATAGGTGTTCCACATTCTTCTGGTTCATATTCAAGCCGATTATTCACTGAATTACTTGAAGACGTTAAAAATAATAAGAATAAATACAAAAAAATGATTTCTAGAAAAAAAGACATTAATGGGTATGTGATGGCTCTTTGGTTGAAACCTTAATACAAAAACCGTGTTATTTTTGTCTTTAGAGGTTCCTGTTTATGATAGTGATGAGTGGGATGATGAATATTTATTTATAAAGATATTTTATAAGAATCATTTATGGTAATATTTTCACAGGATAAAAACAGCTTGAAAGAAATAAATCAATCTCAATTTAAATTAGAAAAGGATATACAAAATATAACCGAGAAAAATCTTAAAGATGTTTTTGGATTAGAATTTGTAAAATCTGAATTTCAATTAAATAATTTAAGAATTGATACTCTCGCTTTCGATAAATTAACAAATTCGTTTGTTATTATCGAATATAAAAAGGATAAAAATTTTAGCGTAATAGATCAAGGTTATGCCTATCTTGCTTTATTATTGAATAATAAAGCGGATTTTATTTTAGAATATAATGAAAATAAAAACACACGCTTAAGTAGAAATGATATTGAATGGTCGCAATCAAGAGTGATTTTTATTTCCTCCCAATATACAGAATATCAAAAACAAGCAATAAACTTTAAAGATTTACCGATTGAAATCTGGGAAATAAAAAAATATGAGAATGATATAATTGTTTTCAATCAAATTAAGCCACATAAAACAAGTGAATCGATAACAAAGATAGCAAAAGTGGATGGTGCTGTTCAAAAAGTAGCTCAAGAGATAAAAACCTTTACGGAAGATAGCCATCTTGAAAAAGCATCAGATGAGATAAAGGAATTATATGAGAAGATAAAACAAGAAGTATTGGATATCGATTCTTCATTTATTTTCAATCCACGAAAATATTATATATCTATTAAAAGAAACAAGAATCTTGCATTTATTGAATTTAGAAAAAAGAAGATAAACATAATTATACCCGTTTCATATGAGAGAGGAAGGAAATTAATTAAACATCACAAAATAAGAAAACCCGCTGAAAGTGTTCAAAAATTTTGGTTTAGTGTGCCGTGTTTTGAAGTTAGTTTAGAAAACGATGAAAATCTATACGAAGTTATAAACCTCATAAAAGAAGCTAGTAAAACAATTTAGTCAGAGAAACACGTTCTGGTTACTAATCAATTGATCAACTATCGCTATATCAGCAGGAACAAAATCATAATCTTTAAGTTCATTGAGTTTTACCCACTTTGAGTTTTGACAATCGATGTTTTTTAGATCACCAGAAACATATTTTGCGAGAAATGTTATCAATACAACGTGATGTTTATCAGACTCCTTCTCATATACGTGCGAGTTTACTGAAAATAGTTTATCAATATCAATCTTAATATTCAACTCTTCCTGTATTTCTCTTTTTAGACATTCTTCTGG
>JBDRBU010000046.1:0-2065 GCA_043822305.1 Candidatus Firestoneibacteriota bacterium | reverse complement strand
ACCCACAGAAGATTTAGCGTAGGCAGGAAGGCAACTATCTGATTTTCTTAGAAATCCCTATTGAATTCTCAAGTCCTAATCAACCCTTTGAGTATACGAAATTTCGTACTTCCTCTTTACAGTCTATCACGAACTTTGCTGTGTCCCGTTTTTTGTTAATCATTTTTAAAATATATCGGAGGTCATCCCGCATTTCCTCGCACGGGTGTCACTTATTCTTTTGTAACTCATTTAATTTCTTTTTTAATACCTCTAACTTTTCTTTCTTTTTTAATGATTCGTTTTCTAAATCATTTAATATTTCTTTCTTTTTTTCTATATCTTTATATAATTTCTCATTATTTTCTTGATATGTTTCCATTGTCTTCAATTCATTTAAATTGTAAAAAGAATACATATATTTTGGTATATTTATATATTTCATTACTTTTCCAATAATATTTTTTCTATTAATAATTTCAAATGAATTATTATCTTCGTTAGTAGGTCTAAATATTGTGCTTTTCACACCAATATATACATACTTATAATATCCTGATAATAAGTATGTATTTTCAGGAATTATTCCTGAAGTAATTTCTTTAATATTTATTTTGTCTCCTGAAATCGCAATACATTTTCTAATAACATATTCTTTAATTTCTTCTTTATAATATACAATTTCATCTCCTTTATTTACATTATGCATATTAAATTGTATTATATCACCGATCCTTAAGTCATAGTAATTATTATTAATTACAGTTATTTTATACCCATTATTGATATTATCCTGAAAAGTATCCTTTATCAGAACAGCATTATTAATGAAAAACAAATGTAATAATTGATAAACTATAGCTATTAATAATAATATTTTTGTTTGTTTTTCTATTATTATATTCAAGTTATTATTTTTAATTATATAATAAATAGATATTATCATACATAAATAAAATAGCACAATAAAAAGTATCTCCGAAATAATATATGAATAAAACAAATAAATTACTATTATATTGACAAGAAATATAATTGTTCCATAAATAAACCATTTCAAATATAAATTTCCCAAACCAGGTAATAATGTAGATAAAAATATTGATAAAGTAATTTTATTCTCATTGTTTTTTTCTGTTATGATATATATATTCAAACATACAAAAACAACAAATATAAAATGTATAAAACTGCCAGAATAGAGCCACAAATAATCCAATACAATATTGCTAAACCAACAATAATACGCATAAAACTCTATCAGTATATAACACAATATTAATGCAATCCCATTTCTCTTTCTAAATAAATAATAATGTCCCAAACCTGGCAGAAAAATAGAAAGCACTATTGCAATCCATCTGTTGCTTTTTATAACTATTTTATTCAACATATTATTTATCCTTATTTCTTATTCTTATTACAGTCCTTTCTATCCTTACTTTCTTTATTCATTTTTTCTGCCTCATTTTTCTTTCTTTGTTCTAACTCTTTAATCATTTCTTTCATTTCTTTTTCCATTTCATCTAATTGTTTATTCATTTTTTTTGTTTCTTCTATCATTCTATCTAATTCTTTGTTAAGCTTTTCTGCTTCTTTATGTTCTTTAATTTTCTCATCAATATATTTCGTAATCTTATATGACCAATTGAAAACGCTTATTATTTGTCTAACGCGTATTAATAACTGAATTAGTATAGTTTCCCCATCTTTATCATAATAACTTATTGGATTATTTAAACAATAAACATATTTATTTAGTGTCAGTGGTATATCAAACTCTCCTGCAACAGGATCCCTACTTATAAATCTTCCCGTTTCACTATCATAATAGCGGGCCCTCATGTAAATAAGTCCATCATCATCCGAATCATCAACAATCCCATGTCCTCCAACGAATTTGTTTTTGTTGCGGGTATCACCGGAAGGAGTTTCAGATCGGACTTTACCAAATGCATCATACTCATATCTTACTACAATATTTCCGGAACCGTCTATTGTTGCCATTGTGTTGCCTATGGCATCGTATAAATAATACATTATTCCTGATATGTCTCTTTTTGAAATCATTTCAACTCCATGCACA
>JBDRBU010000045.1:0-2249 GCA_043822305.1 Candidatus Firestoneibacteriota bacterium | reverse complement strand
TTTCTACACAGATGCTAAATTACATTATGCACAAAATAGAAAAATTAAAGATCAAATAAATTTTGTGGACTTGCAGAATTTGCAAAACTATGTTTCGTCGGAGCGTCATAAATTTTATGCGTTTTCACGCTTTTTCTAAGTATTATTATTGATAAAATAAAAAATAAAGTTTTTTTATACATTAAGACCTCATAAGGAATTACCAAACAGAAATTTCAGTTAATGGGTCTGAAAGATGCATCAATTTTATCTGAAGCATAAATAGTTGTTTATTGATTTATACGATTGGCTAACTCTTTCCTTAACTTTGCAATATCTTCATTTGTTAATTTATAATTATCTTTTATTTTAACGTTCTTAAATTCATTATCAAAAAAATCAAGAGCATTCTTGTTTAGACCCAGACTTAAATAGTATCCAATAATAACTTGAAATTCTACTTCGTCGTGAGTTTTTAAAAAACTATTAAGAGTTTTGTTTAATTTAATCTGCCACCATTTTTTTGAAAGAATTTTATCAATATCATAAATATTTTTATCTGAATTATATTTATATACACACTCATAAGATTCGTAAAAAACTTTATTCTCTTTATCTGCTTTCCAACCAACTTGAAACCAGGGAATAGCAATTAATTCTTGTATCACATCATTATCTAAATCTTCCCAATATATATCAAAATTATCAGAAAATAGAGTATTTATTTTATTGTCTTTATATTCAAATATTGTGACACAACCAGGACTACTTCCATATGTATATTCAATAAAAGTAAATTCAGGAATCTCATTTTTGTTCATATCAGAAGTAGAGTAATAGATTTTAAAATTAGAATTTATTTTATCTCTGTTATTGTTCGACTGTTTTTCTTTACTACTAATAGGTTTTTTCATACGAAGATGCTTATTACTTCCATTTATCACAATCCCTGCCATATCATCCTTACTGAACAATAATTCATATTTCTTTTTTTCATCATCATATTTAAACATTCGTAAACGAGTATAATCCATAGGTTCATTTATTTTGTACTTTTTCTCAATATCTAATACAACTAATCCTGATGTATTTTTATCCAATTCTATCTGTTGATAGAATACAATATCTCTTTCTTGTTCAAATGGTATTCCATATTTAACATACGATTGACTACTTGTTAGTGTTTCTTCTGAGATACCATATCCTTGTCCTAAAATAAATAGACAAAAAATTAGGATCAATTTTAAAATATGATTATTATTCATTGTGCTTTCTCCATTATAAAACAAAAATATTTTTAAAAATATGTTTATTTTTATTTATTTCTTCTAGTATACCATGAAGGTGGATTATTTTTATATTGATAGCACCAATTAGCACTCAAAGGATTTTCTTCTTTATTGATATCATAAACCATTGGCACTAAACCAGAACCGGTATTAGAAAGTTCGTAGCCAGGTGCTACTATAGTTGAATGGCCATTTGGAATTTTATTCATAAATCCTCCAACAAAATAACCAACTTTTGCATAGTTTTTGGCTTGTTCTGCAGTAACATTTTTCCATTTACTCGATCCTTCTACATATATGTATTGTTCATTTGCTGATAGAGAGTTCAAGTCATTGATTCCACGTTTAGAAGCTACTTCGGCAACAAATCGATTACAATATGTTTTTGTAGATCCATCTGGCATAAGTTCCGGCCAATTATTTTGATTATTTAATGCAGTAAAAATTGCATTATTAAGTTTACTTACATCAGGAGTATCTCGTCCTTCAGGGTCAGTCCAACGAAGAGGATTATTTAGAACATATACATACTGATTTGAAGCATCTAATACTTTTAGAGTGTCACGTGATGTAAACCTACCTATTTTAGGATCATAGTATCGTGTTCGATAATAATACAAACCACTCTCTTTATCATATTCACGACTTGCAAATGTGAAATTATTCTCTCGTGTTTCTTTTCCATCCATTTCAATGATTTTACCAAATGGTGAATAATCATATTCACCTATAGGTTTTCCTTCCTTATCGGTAATCAAGCGAACACTTCCTAAACCATCCTGGTGAAAATATACTGTTTCCCAAATATTCTTATTTTTCTTCTCGCGTTTGGATAATATTTGGGTAAAACCGCACATTTAGGGGGAAAATACCGCGAGTTTACCCCTTAATCAAACCTGGATATTCCAGTTTTAACACGGTTTTTTACTTTTTATTGATATATACCTATAAAAAGTTGTTTTAGAAATACCAAGGGTTTTA
>JBDRBU010000044.1:0-2673 GCA_043822305.1 Candidatus Firestoneibacteriota bacterium | reverse complement strand
TTTGTTGGAAGGGTTAGATAAACGGTGAAGCTCACTGAAAATTTTATCTTTAAGGTAATTCTTTCTTAATGACAAATTTTACAAAAATTTGTCCATGGGGAACTTTTTTGCTTGACAAATATTATAGTATGTCCCCTTCTTTTTCATTTAAACAGTGGAGGTAATATGCCTTGCCTGGCGCAAGTGTGTCTGCTTCAGCTAAATCTTCGTATGCTATCTAATTTTTACGCTAACAGGCATGCTTTAATTTCCAAAGAGCGATTTTTTATCTTACATGCACAGCTTTTTTTAAATTAAGGTTGTATTTTTTCTTTGCTTCTTCTGCTGCTTTATGTATATATGCCACTTTTTCTTTGACCGTCATGTTTTTCGTTTCTTCATACATTCTTTCTCTAATTTCATGTATTTCACGCATTGCTTCGGGTTCTTTATACATTTTAAACCACCTCCTGTGGCGTACAAATATCAATAGTTTTATATCCCATAAAAGTATTTACTCCCATTACTTCTACTCTGGTTTTATGTTTAACCATATGCTCAAAATTCCAGCTGAGCACTATATCTAAATCACTAACCGAGGCTATTGCTATATGAGCTGCATCGTTAGCATATTTTATTGGAATAATCCCTTGTTCTATATATTTATCCGCCAAGATCTCGGCTTCTTCGGTTATGGCTAATTCTTCAGGGCTGAGTTTCTGAATTACACTGCGTAATTTTTCAGCAATTTCTTTGGGGGCTTTATCTATTTCAGCAGTTACCAATTCTGAAATAAAAATATCATATTTCCCTTTTTTTATCTCATCAAAAAATACTAAAGTGATTTCTTTCTCTTTCGGGCTTCGAGCATCAATAGCAAAATTAATAATTGAAGTATCTAAATATATTTTTAATTTCCTCATCATCTCACCTCTACTAACAATTATACCCGATATTCACGCCATTTCAACATTATTTTTGATTTCTCATTGGCAACTATTTTTGATTTTTAGCAGGATAATTTCTCTGTTTCTGCCCGAGAAAATTAAACCTGTTCCACTTCGTAGGTGGAACAGGTTTCACTGAATAAGGCAAGCGCTGCTAACACACATAATTACGGGATCGTTACCCAAATAAAAATAATGGACCCGTCCCTTTTTTTACATGTGTTATTTTCTTCAACTTAAGGTTATATTTCTTTTCAACTTCATCTGCTGTTTTATTAATATAATCGAGTTTTTCTTTATCGGTCATATGCTTCATTTCTTCATAAAGTTGTTCTTGAATCTTATGTATCTCTTTCATTGCTTCAGGTTGTTTATACATCTTCTACCACCTCCTGTGGTGAGTAAATTTCTACGTCTTTTCGATATCCCATAAAAGCGTTTACTCCCACAACTTCCTGTTTTGTTCTTAATTTTACAATATGCTCAAAATTCCAACTAATAATTACATCTAAATCATGTACACATGCTGCTGCGATATGTATCGCATCATCAGCATATTTTTCAGGAATGATTCCGCTTGATACATATTTTTTTGCTAATACTTGTATTTCCTCGTTTATCGGTAACTCTTCAGGATTAAGGTTTCTAATTACTTCTAACAATTTTTTGCGTTTTTCATCATCTGCTTTATTTACTTCAAAAAGCACCACCCTAGATATAAACGCTTCATATTTTCCTGCTTTTATTTCTTCAAAAAGCCGCAGAGTAAGTTTTTTCCCTTCAGGATTTCTATCATCTATAGCAAAATTAATAATTGACGTATCCAAATATATCTTTAATTTCCTCATCATCTCACCTCTATTACAATTATACCCGATATTCACACCTTTGCAACATTATTTTTGCCTTCGCCATGGCAATAATATTTGACTTTTCGCAGTATAATCATCTCTCTGTTTCTGCAAAAAAATAAACCTGTTCCACTTCGCGGGTAGAACAGGTTTCCAAAAAAAATAGAAGTATATATTTATGGTTAAAAAATCTCTGTGTGCTTTGCCTGCCCCGATAGAAAATCAAAACCTACAATATTTACACTAAATACCTTTTATACCTGTTTAGATTGTACACAATATTTTCAATAACGCCTGTTGATATTTTCTTTCGGGGTATTCTCGGTGGTTAAAATCTTTTTTATTTTTTATTCTTTTCTTTTGTTTCTGTTCCCTCAGTCTATGGTCAATGGTCTATTGTCTATAGTCTGATTTTTATTGTTTATGTTCTAATTTTTTCTACTTTCGCATTTCGAGGTCTGACCCCTCTGATTCATTTCATCATTGCGATAGAGTCAAAGCACAGAACTTTACTAAAGGTTTTAAGCATTGTCTTATCAACGCTCTTAAGTAAGGTTTGCCTGAGATATGCTGAGCAATAGCTGGGCTAATATAATAATATGTTTTAATAAAACTTTTACCAAATGGATGTTTCAATAAATATTTATCTCTGAATTCGCACAATACTTTTACTTCCTTTGCCATTGGAGTTCCATATGCAGCTGTAGCTATAAAACAGCCCCCTCCGCCACTACTACCTCCACTACTAGAAGGGGCAGCAGAAGTTACAGCATTTGTTTCATTTGAATAATTAGATTTAGCATTATCACGGTTTGCTCTTACGCGATAGTAATACGTTGTCGACCCAGATAATCCAGTATCGCTATATGTGGTACTGTTAGCAGTTGCGGTGCCAA
>JBDRBU010000043.1:0-2254 GCA_043822305.1 Candidatus Firestoneibacteriota bacterium | reverse complement strand
TAACTTTTTGAGGTGCATTTTTCATTTTGAAAAAGCCATCATCTATAACAAATCTTTTATTACAATCCTGACAGCCGTATCTTTGAATTAATCCCCTGTTGTCTGTTTTTCTCTTTCCTCTCTTGATTATATTTGTAGAATGACAATTAGGACAGATAACTTTTTTAACTTCTATTTGTTGTTTATTATTGAGTTTCATTTGATTTAAGCGTCGGGTGAAATTCAATGGCTCTTCGGAGCCCTCTATTTATTATATACCTTATTAGTATAATATTAGTTAGGAATATAACCTTTATAAACATTTCGGTAGTAGATAATATACGATAGATTTATATACTAACTATTCATATATTAACTATAATGGCAGAAGTGAAAATCACCCTAACAGGATTTAAATGTGAAAGGTGCAGTCATGAGTGGGTACCACGGAATAAAAAAGAGGAACCTGCTGTTTGTCCTAAGTGTAAAAGTCCTTATTGGAATAAACCAAGAAAAAAGAAGAAGGTTTAAAAGTAAGATTTACATTAAGTAAATATTAAAGCCAATCATACAGGCGCCCAATATGCTCTGTCGCCCAGATTATATTGTTTCGCGATTTGGCTCATTCAGTTTGCTACTTCTGAACTATCCGAGGTTTCCTCACTACTTAAGTTAGGTTTTGGCTCCTCTGCTGTGGAACCTGTATGATTATTCTCGGGTAATTCATCTTCTATAAGTGCAAATAATTTTTCAATTTTATTTTTCATATTTTTCAATTCTGTTTTATTATCTGCTTTTAAGTTATTTTCTCCCATTGGAGAACTTATATAAATTGATACCAACCCATTTTGTTTTATTTCTGGTTTTTTGTTTGTGTAGGTTATTTTATTATTAGCTCCACCTTTTGTGGGTTGTTCTGCAACTATATCTTCTCCAGCAGCAGATAAAAACTCTTTTATTGAATTTTTATAAATGTTGAAAATTGTATTTGCATCTACATCTTTAATATCATGTTCTCTTACAAGGATTGCCTTGAATGTTTTTTGTTCTGGTAGCTCATCATTAAAACGATTATACAGCTCTTGAAATAAAGGCACCGACAAAAAAACTTCCTTTCTTATTTTTGATAGCTCTTCATCAGAGATTGGATGAAGTATTTTTTTACCTAATTCTGTAACGTATAAAGTCCCTTGACCTGAAACCAGATTATATCTTTTAATAGAGCTCAGTTTTCTTGCAAATGCTCCACCTTTTAAGTTGAGTGCAGTGCTCAAAGCCTGAGTATCAATCTTCCCCCCAGCTTTGTCTATTGCAAGCAAGACTTCCTCTGCTACACCAAGAGAGGTTAAGGGGAACTCTTTATTCGCTCCCTTCGGATTGTTTTTTTTATTTTGTTTTTCTTGTTCCATTTTTGTATATTGGTGAATTTTTACCACCGACTTAATTAAAATATACCAACAGATTTAGCTTTATAAACTTTTAGATTGTCTATTTTTGGTATGTTTTACAACAAAAATACAAAAATTATAACTTACAAACCTTAACAGGCTTCAATCCTCTTTTCAAGATTATTTCCTTAATAATTGAAAATCTCGGACGCCTATTTTCTTCTTGCTGTTGTTGGAATGATTGATTTTTATTAACCATGTGTTTGTAAATCCAATCAGGCTCTATCTTGTAAGCCTTAAATGAGCCATCACCTTTTGAAAAGTCAAGGAAAAAAAGCTCGTCCCATTCAGATTTGGGTCCGAAAGAAGTTAAGTCAGAAGCAACAGAAGAAGCTTTGATTTGTATTCTTGAGCCTGTCTTAATGTTTATACAATCAAAAGAGCATTTCATACCTTTGACGCTTACAACTCTAAAAATATCTTTAGAAAATAAAGCAAAAGCATTTTCGCTTATTGTTTCAGGAAGATTAATTCCTCTTGTAGAAATTGCTTTTAATCTATCATTTAATTTTTTCCAATCAGAATATAAATCTTTGAGAAGCTTTCTGTCAGACTTTTCTTTTATTGTCAATAAAGCTTTTACTTTCTTACCTTTGATATTAACCTCTTTCCATTCAATCTTCATATAGAGATTAAGAATAAGGAATTTTAAAACCTATCTAAAAGTCCCTTAGAGGTAACAATACATTCTACCCGAAACCCTTAAATACCTAAATTTTCTTGATATTTTATCCAGGGTAATAAAATGATAATTCCGCAAAAATTATTGACAAATGCCGACAAGAAAATCACCGAGAAAAGGAAGTTTACAATTTTGGCCTCGAAAA
>JBDRBU010000042.1:0-6764 GCA_043822305.1 Candidatus Firestoneibacteriota bacterium | reverse complement strand
AAATAGAAATTTATAATAAATTAGGACTAAATTCAAATCCTTTAGATGTTAAAAAGTTTTCAGTGAGATCAAAAACATAGTGATAAAAAGTTGTAACTTCAATGATACCAGAGCTATTTTTTTTAAACTGCGGAAGTTGGGACGAGATAAAAAGATTAGCTGATACTTTTAATGAAATGCTTGAAAAATTAGATAAGTCTTTTTCTACGCAAAGACAGTTTGTGGAAGACATTTCACATGAATTAAAAACTCCGATGGCCATATTAAAAGGAGAGATAGAAGTATCTTTAAAAAAAATACGTTCTATAAAGCAATATGAAAAAGTTCTAAATAGTTTATGCTCCAAAAGTCAAACACAATAATTTTTAATTTTAAAAACGTTGAAAATAAGAACTCTTATCTTTAAAACTTTAACATTTTCATTTCCCTCCTCAAATTTTTTTATCATTTAAATTTATTCTCATTCTTATTTCTATATTTATTCTATTCAACTGCTTTTCTTCTATAATCTTTATCCTTTTACCAAACCAATGCCATATTTTTTCTATAATCCCTTTCTTAATAAAATAATTTGCCTGATTGTAATCACAGCCTCTTTATTCTTTGTTTTGGAGGACCACATATATATCTTAAATGTACATTCATTGCCGCAGCCTGAAGCCGTATCCAATTCTCTTCATGTTCATTATTCCTTGCCCTACATTTATCCCAACCAAATTTTCGCTTCCCTAATGAAATCCGACACTCTACTGGTAATCGCCCCCTAATCGCACCACGATACCACTTCTTATCTTTAACTATCTTACCTTTAGGTTGTATAAAATCACCAATACTAAGTTTCTCTAATAATTTCTTTATTGAAGAAGAAAAAAATCCTCTGTCTCCAAAAATCCCTTCTGGTAAACATCCAAATTTATTCTTAAACCATCGTAAAACATTTAAAATTAATCCACTGTCACTAACATTATTCCTAAAAACTTCAACTACATGTGTATACCCTTTATACATACAAACTAAAATTTTTGGACCAAACTCTGTACTTAATGGAAACTTTCCACGAACAATAGGCCGAATGTGATCCTTATGAAATGATACTATCCTTTCAGGAATATGTAAAATATCTTTATATCTTTGTTTTTGCTGATGTAAAATTAAACGAATCTTATTCTCGGATTCTTTAAGCCTCTTTAAAAATGTACATACTTCCGAATCAGTAATAGATTTCTTCCCAATCCTAACATTACATTTATCCCTTAAGTCATTTAACTGCTTGAAATTCCTTGAAACGAATTGAATCATTTGTTTATGTGTTTTCTTTCTTGTTTTCTCTTTGGGCTTACACATCTTGGAAAATTCAACAAATATTTTTCTCGCTGTCCGATTGTAAGTTCTACAAACCATATGGACACCAAATTCTTTTGCTTTCTTAAGTAACTTAATTATTTCTTTACGACATCTTTCAAGTAAACGAATGTCTGTTGGATAAATGATATCTGCCGAAATACATGTAGTATCAACGATAAGTTTGTTACCTTTTTTAAGGACTTTCTTACTAGCCACAGACTGTAATACTTCTTCAATAAAAAATAAACCTTCTTTTCCAATCTTTTTTCTAAAATTTGATAAACCATTGGCTGGATTCATATACCTTAATACCATTGAAGGATGAATATCACAAAACTTCTGTGCATACATACTTTCTTCAACAAAATGGACAGATTCACGGTCAGACTTTTTATACAGCCTCTTAATCAATCTCAGTATTAATACATTACCATCCACTAATAACATTAATAGAACTGAAAATAAATATAGTGAGTACAGCCCGTGGAATTCTATCTATGCTAGAATTTTAAAAATATAAATCATTCCACGGGCAAAACCACATTGCTATTTAGCGATAATCAACATCCTTTTATTATTTAATTCCTCTTTTACCTTCTTCTTTCGACAATTCATCAAATAACGAATCTGCCTGCTTTTTTATATAATCCTTAGAAGTATCGCTCAAATCCTTTGCTAAATCCATTGCTTTTTTAAATTTATCCAGGTTTAACTCGGCTAATGCGTATATTGTCCCTGCTTCATCTGTATAGTGGTCAATTATTTGAACCCCAGACAAATGTCCTGCAACAAAAGTTTTACAAGCTCTTTCAACCTGCTGCCCATCCTGGCTACTATAGTTTTTCATAATATACGCTGTATAAGTATCAAAGGTTTTTTGTAAGTCCGCCCTTGCTAAATTCTCGGCTGTTTCTGAACGAAGAGCCGGATCTTTTAAACTAGCAGATGCTTGCCCTACTCCATAAAATATTCTGTCATTATCTTTTGTAAGTGCACCAGAACCTTTTACTACCCAATCTGGTTTAACTGCCGCAGATGGTTTCTGTGGTACAGTTCCACAACCCACTATTCCCAAAACGAAACAAAGCACACACAACAACTTTATACTTTTCATATTTAACATCCTCCTTTTAAAATATTTTTAAACATACTTAATTTCAAAATTCAATCTCACCTCCTTTTTCTAAAAATATTAGTCAACAATATAACTCTATTACTAATTCCCTATCAAAATAAAACTAGCCCAATAAAATGGATGTTCATATCCCTTCCGCCTTATCTCATCTCTTGCCATCTTCATCGCATCCTTGCTATCTTTTCCTTCCTTTACACATTTTAAAAAATTCATACTAAAATCTACCGTTGAATCCTCTGCAACTGACCATAAACTCACTAACACATCTTTACATCCTGCAAACTGAAATGCCCTTCCCATCCCCATTACTCCTTCTCCTCTTACATCCTTCCCTACTCCTGTCTCGCATGCAGTCAACATCACTACTCTTGCAGGTATCTTTAATCCCATTACTTCGCTCATTGTCAAAAATCCATCATATTCTTCACTATTCCCTACCTGCGATAACACTAATGCAGGCTCCTTGATATACGGTATTGTACTGTCTAATATTCCATGCGTTGCAAATGTTACATATCTATAATTAGAAAATGGTAGCTTTACTACTTCCTCTTCCTTCGCACTTAAACCTGCTAACACCATTGCATTATTGCCAAACAAATTCCTTACTCCCTTGCCTATCTCCAATGTCTTCTCTAATCTAGGAAAAATATCTTCTTTTAAATCCGCTTCGCTTGATGGCTTACTTCCTCCTTTATCCTTTACCCCTGCTACTCCCATCTTCTTCCACCTCGCTATTGCTCCCATCATATTCATCTCTTCTTCTTTCATTGCTACTTTAACATCTCCTTTTAATCTTCTGTCGCTTACTGAAAATATAGGGTCACATATTACTACTGCCTTCTCTTCCTTTGATACATCTTTCTTTAATGACCTTGCTAATGTTAAAAATGTAGCTGATTGTATATACATGACTGTATATCTGTCTCCCAAATACTTAACTCCTAATGGAAATGATCCATATTTACCCTCGCCAAGCTTCTCCTTTGCAGGCAAATCTGTAACAAGTGCTTCAAATGGCAATATTCCCAATATTTCATCCGGCACTATTATTAAAGTACTTCCTCCTGCCATATCCTTAAGAACATCTCCAAACAACAATGTATAAAGCTTCTTTCCTACTTTTGCATCATATTTAGCCAGATCACTATACTTCTCTATCTTCTCAAAATATCCCCTGTATTTTAATACAAGTTCTTTAAGTTCTTTACGAGTTATAGCCACTTCCCTCACACTTATTGTCTTGTCCTTGCCTTTCAATAAAAATAAATATGTCTTGTTTTCAGTTATTTCTGCTTCTATCAAAACTTCATCTTTTCTTAAATTAATATCTTTAGGACTTATTGGTTGTGGATAGTTAACTGAGGTATATTCCGGATATGACTGACGAAGTTTTGAGATAAATTCATCCTGCTTTGCTTTTACTACTTTTAGCTCTTTCTCCTTCTCTGCATATATATCCATTGCATTGTTTCTGTAAAGTACTTCCATTTCTTTCCTTAACCCACGGATTTTTATTATGTAATTTTCTTCCTCGTTTGTCAAATTAGAAGGAATATTAGCAACTTTTTTTGTCTCCTTATATCCTTTCGCAATTGCCTCAGCAAGAACCCTTGCCTTAAGATTTTCTGAATAGAAGAATGCATCGTCTTTCTGATTCAAAGCAATGAGTGAGCGAATCATTCCTTCATACGGTTGGGTACGTGGGAAACCCATAATATTAGCAGAAAAGAATTTTGATTTCTCTCCTTCTCCAAGACCTTCTCTCTGTTCTTCAGTTAAAGTTATTGCTTTATCATAATTTTCTTTTGCCTTTTTATAGTTCTTTAGGCCAAATTGTCCCTCTCCAAGACCACAGTATTCTGCAAAAAGAAAAGTAGCATTCCGCCTTTTTATTTCATCTTTAAGTGCCATATCAAGATATTCAATTGCTTTGCTATAATTTTTTTTTATAAGATATAATCTACTCAATCTTATCTGATTACCAAGACGCAAATATTCTTTTTCTGCCTTTTCAATTTCTCCTGTTTCTAAGTAAATATCAGCAATATTTGCTTCCACTTGTTCTGTTGGAACTCCAATTTCTCTATATATTTTCAATGCCTCTTCATAATAAGATATTGCCTTTTGATAATCTCCAAGATTAATATAAACAACCCCGAGATTTGTAAGATTATTTCCTATCCCTTTTTTATCTCCAATTTCTTTATCTATTTTCAATGCCTCTTCATAATAAGATATTGCCTTTTGATAATCTCCAAGATTCATATAAACAACCCCGAGATTTGTAAGATTATCTCCTATCCCTTTTTTATCTCCAATTTCTCTTTTTATTTTTAATGCTTCTTCATAATAAGATATTGCCTTCTGATAATCTCCAAGATCATCAGAAACAACCCCGAGATTTGTAAGATTATTTCCTATCCCTTTTTTATCTCCAATTTCTCTTTTTATTTTTAATGCTTCTTCATAATAAGATATTGCCTTTTGATAATCTCCAAGATTCATATAAACAACCCCGAGATTTGTAAGATCAGATCCTATCCCTTTTTTATCTCCAATTTCTTTATCTATTTTCAATGCTTCTTCATAATAAGATATTGCCTTCTGATAATCTCCAAGATTATAAGAAACAACCCCGAGATTTGTAAGATTATTTCCTATCCCTTTTTTATCTCCAATTTCTCTTTTTATTTTTAATGCCTCTTCATAATAAGATATTGCCTTCTGATAATCTCCAAGATTCATATAAACAACCCCGAGGTTTCCAACAAAGGTACTAATTGCCTGAGTATTTTTTGTTTCTCTAGCAATTTTAAGACCATCTTCCCATTTCTTTGCAGCACCATAAAAATCAGAACTATTATACAATATTTCTCCTCCGTTATTAAGCTTTTGCATTTCCTCTATTTCTGAACTTGATTGTGCACAAAGGGTCTTAAAAGAAAATAATAGCCATAATAATAAAAACATTCCACCTAACAAAATAATATTATATTTTTTATACAATATTTTATTATTTATTTTAATTACCATATTTGCATAAAATATACATTTCTTTTTCATCGTTAAAAATAAATTATTTATGCCAAAACCATGTTTCATAAATAAAAGACCCCTCTGCCTGGAGTTTCTTTTTTATTTCAACTACATCTATTTCCTTTTTAGGAGAAACCACGCTTACTGTATCTCGTTTATCTTTAACACGTGATACTCCCATTCTTTTTATGGCAACAATATTATCAAGGTCTGTTTTTGCAAGATTAACTGATTTATCTCCTTCAAATTCATCTATTTTATCAAGAGAAGCAAAAATGTAGAAATTTTCTTTACCTGTTGTTTCATCAAGGACAAATAATTGTTTTGGATTAGGCATCCAGTATTCATTTCCCGGCGAGAGAGGATTTGCAGCAGTGTTAAATTCAGAATTTGGAAATAGCCTAAACGATTTCCCCAATGAATCTACTTGATAAATGTACATATAGCATATGTCGCTTGGTTTTATATAAATCGTATAACTTTCACCAGATTTAAGTACACTACCATCAGATAATGATTTCAACTTTTCAGATTCGTCTTCATAAAAAAACATAACATCTATTGATATTTTAATGTTTTTTTCATTTGTAATTCTGTCAAATTCTTCCCTTGGAACCTTTAACAATACTGAGGCAATGTACTCGCTATCAACCGGACGGATATACCATTCATCAGGGATTACTCCTTTAACAAATGCTTTTGCTCTTATTAAATTTTGTTTTTCAATATCTATTTGATGGAAATCGGTTGACTGTTTCTGGGAATAAATTTCGACAAACCGATCAAAAGCTTGTATATCTACTTTACAATATCTAACGAACTCTTTTGTTGCATTAGCAAGTGCTTCGTCTTTAGCTTCTTGTTCAGTACTTTTAGGTCGGGAATGACCTACGGAGTAAATAAATTCTTCCTCTGGTATGATGGTTTTTTTGAACCATTTTGGTTCTTTTACATCAAAACTTTGTATATTGACTTTTTCTTTTAAAGGTGTAGTAGCACATCCATTAATAATAATTAACCCTATAAAAATACTTATACAATATACAAATAGTCGTTTTATAATGGATCACTCCTTGCCAATAAATAGGCTATTAAAATTAATTACTATTCAGGCTGTTGATTTAGTTAAATCGACCTATTTTTCAGCCTTAAAAACCTCTTTTTTGAACATTTAATACTTAGGACAAAATTAAATTTTGTCTTTTCAATGTCTTCTAACTATAATATACTAAATTAATTTTATTTT
>JBDRBU010000041.1:0-26284 GCA_043822305.1 Candidatus Firestoneibacteriota bacterium | reverse complement strand
AAGAATGGAATAGTGAGGTAATCGAATTATAGATGGAAGGAATTTTTGCCCAAAGAAGGGCGTAGAATGGGAGGTGAAATTGGTAAAAGTTAAAAATAAGGTGTTAAATGGTAAAAAGATGGAGGTTGTGGGACAGCCTCTAAAGGGGGAAGAGAGTAACTCTGATTGCTTCGCAATCAAGTATGACCAATATTGTATTTTACACTAAGGAGAGTCAACAATGTTAGATTTAAAAATCTTAAGGGAAAATACTGATTTAATTAAAAAAGCGTTAAAAGACAGAAATACAGATTTAAACTTAGAAGAAATTTTAAGTTTAGATAACCAGAGGAAAAACAAGATACAGGAAATAGAAAAATTAAAAGCAAAGAAAAATAAAATAACAGATGAAATCGCAATTCTTAAAAAAGAAAAAAAAGATGCTAAAGATAAAATAATAGAAGTGACAGAATTAAACAAAGAAATCAACGAGATAGATAAATACCTGCCCGAAATTGAAGAAAAGTTTAAGGCTCTTCTTTTATTAATACCAAATATTCCAGATAAAGATGTTCCGGTTGGTAAGGACCCAACAGGCAATATAGAAGTTAAAAGAGTAGGCCAGCCACCGGAGTTTTCTTTTAACCCTTTACCGCACTGGGACATAGGAGAAACATTAGAAATTATTGATTTTGAAAGAGCAGTTAAATTGTCATCTTCTCGTTTTTCAATCTATAAAAAAATGGGTGCCATGTTAGAAAGAGCTCTTATTAATTTTATGTTAGATATTCATATAAAAAATGGCTATACTGAAATTTCTTCGCCATATCTTGTTAATTCAAAAAGCATGCAAGGAAGTGGACAACTTCCAAGATTTGCTGAAGAACTTTATAAATGTAAAGACGATGATTTATATCTAATTCCAACTGCAGAGGTAACTTTATTGAATATGCATAAAGATGAGGTTTTAGAAGAAGCCAAACTCCCGCTTTATTATGTTTCATATAGTGCTTGTTTTAGAAGAGAAGCAGGTTCATATGGTAAAGATGTAAGAGGTTTAATCAGACAACATCAGTTTGATAAAGTGGAAATATTTCAATTTACCCACCCGGAAAAATCTTTTAATGAGATTGAAACAATGGTTCTTGAAGCAGAAGAAATATTGAAAAAATTAAACTTACATTACAGGGTTATAATGTTATGCACTGGAGATTTAGGATTTGCTTCTGCAAAAACATACGATTTAGAAGTATGGATGCCAGGGCTTAATGCTTTTAAAGAAATATCTTCTTGTAGTAATTGTACAGATTTTCAGGCCAGACGGGCGAATATTAAATTTAAAAGAAAAGGAAAATTAGAGTTTGTGCATACCTTAAATGGTTCAGGTCTTGCCGTTGGAAGAACATTAGCCGCGATATTGGAGAATTATCAGATGGCAAATGGAGATGTATATATTCCTGAAGTTTTAAGACCTTACTTAGGTGGAGTTGAAAAGATTAGTGTCGAAAAATAGAAGAATAATTTTAGGGATAGAAACTTCTTGTGATGATACTGGCCTAGGAATAATTTGTGATGGGAAGAAAGTCTTATCAAATATTGTTTCATCACAAATAAATATTCACAAAGAGTTTGGAGGAGTTGTTCCAGAACTTGCATCAAGAAGTCATCTGGAAGTTATCTATGCTGAAATAACTAAAGCATTAGAAGAGGCAAATCTTACTTTAAATGATATAAATGCAGTGGCCGTTACATATGGGCCTGGTTTGGTTGGCTGTCTTCTCACAGGGATTGAAGTAGCCAAATCCATATCTTATGTAAGAAACATTCCTTTAATAGGAGTTAATCACTTGGAAGGGCATGTATTTTCTTCTTTTTTGGAAAATCCAAAAATAAAATTTCCTTTTATTGGTTTAATCGTTTCGGGTGGTCACACTGAATTGGTTAAAGTAAATGATTTTGGTCATTATGAAATATTAGGAAAAACCAGAGACGATGCCTGTGGTGAAGCATTTGATAAAATTGCTAAGTTGCTTGGCTTAGGGTATCCTGGTGGTCCTTATATAGAAAAATTAGCAAAAGATTCAAAAAAAAGTTATAAATTTCCCGAAGCAATTATGAAAGACGGTAGTTTAGATTTTAGTTTTAGTGGATTAAAAACAGCAGTTTTGAATTTTTTACAGGAAAATAAAAATGTCCGGCAAAATGATTTATGTGCTGGTTTTCAAAATGCAGCTATTTCTGCTTTACTTAATAAAACTATTGATGTTGCCAAAAAATTAGATATAAAAAGGATAGTCTTAGGTGGAGGGGTTATTGTTAACAAAGCACTAAAAAAAGAATTTAAGGAGCGAGGCGAAAAAGAAGAGATGGATATTTATTACCCAAGTCCGATTTTTTGCACTGATAATGGAGTTATGATTGCACTTATTGGGTATTATAAATTTTTAAGAAACGAGTTTAGTGATTGGACATTAAATGCTAATCCGGCACTAACGCTTTAAAGCCTGCGACTATCATATGGAAGCATTAATAATTTTAATAATAGTTGCGTTAATTTTTGACTATCTAAATGGTTTTCATGATAGTTCAAATATAATTGCTACCATTGTTTCTTCAAGAGCAATATCTGTTCAATCTGCATTAGTCTTAGCCTCAGTTGCCGAACTAATAGGGCCATTTTTATTAGGAACTGCTGTGGCAAAAACCATAGGAAATGATATAATAGTTCCGGGTTGTATTAACCTTAAAGTAATATTAGCTGCTTTAAGTGGTGCTATAATATGGAATTTAATAACATGGTCTTTTGGACTTCCTTCAAGTTCTTCGCATGCTTTAATCGGAGGGCTTGTTGGTGCTGTTTGCATTTCTTCTGGAATAGGAAAGATTAATTTAAATGGAATATTAAAAGTAGTTTTAATCCTGTTTAGTTCACCTATAATAGGATTTTTAATTGGGTTTGTGTTTACAAAAATTTTACACAAATTAACAGTAAAGGCTACACCGAAAATTAATAATGTTTTTAAATCTTTACAGGTAGTTAGTTCAACCTTTTTAGCTTTAAGCCATGGCGGGAATGATGCTCAAAAAACCATGGGAATAATTACCATGGGATTGGTCATGTTAAAAATTCAGAATAATTTTGTTGTGCCCACATGGGTTATATTTATTTGTGCTATTGCTTTAGCCTTAGGTATAGCCTCAGGTGGTTTAAAGATAGCAAAAACAGTAGGGACTAAAATATTTAAAATAAGACCTATGCATGGATTTAGTGTTCAGTTTTCTTCCAGTCTTGTAATTTTAGCCGCGGCTCTTATTGGTGGACCGGTTAGCACTACGCATATTGTAAGTTCTTCTGTTGTTGGAGTTGGATCCAGCATAAGTTTAAGTAAAGTTCGATGGACAGTAGTTACGGATATTTTACTTGCCTGGGTTTTAACTTTACCATTATCAGCAATAATCGCTGGTTTATCGTATAAGATGATTAATTTGATACGGTAATTATTTAAACAACCCCTAACCCCCTTTGGTAAGGGGGAATCGTAAAATAAGGAGGAAGATATGTTTTTTAGAAAAAGTAAATGTAATTTTTTTCAAATTCTAATCAATCAAGCAAGTTCAACACTACAAGGGATACAAGCCTTACAGGAGTATCTAAAGGACCCGAGTGAAATGAATGCAAAAAATGTTAGAGATTTGGAAAAGCACTCGGATGAAGTTAGAAGAATATTAATAGATGAATTAAACAAAACATTTGTTACTCCAATTGACAGAGAAGATATATTTGCGCTTTCTCTTGATATTGATGATATAATAGATTATGGAAAAAGCACAGTTGACGAGATGGAAGTATTTGAGATAAAGCCAGACTTTTATTTGCAAAAAATGGCTGAAATACTTGCAAGTGGCACGAAAGAAATCAATGATGCTGTTTTAAGATTAGAAAAAAATCCAAATATAGCCAATGAGC
Source organism: Candidatus Firestoneibacteriota bacterium (assembly GCA_043822305.1). Taxonomy (GTDB): domain Bacteria; phylum Oederibacteriota; class D2-FULL-39-29; order D2-FULL-39-29; family JBDRBU01; genus JBDRBU01. The sequence continues at coordinate 22,338 of JBDRBU010000041.1, read as the reverse complement.
ATGCTGTCCGAGCAAAAAGTTTTGAAAATCAAATGGAGTATATATATAGAGATGCCTTGGTTGATTTATTTAAGGGAAAAGATATTATTTATATGCTAAAGATGAGAGAAGTATATAGACATTTAAGTAATGCGGCTGATAGGTGCGATGAATCAGCAAATGTTATTGGTGATATTGTGGTGAAGATGGCGTAAAAAACAACCCCCTAACCCCCTTTATTAAGGGGGAATTAAAGGGGGACAAAATCAGGAGGTTTAAGATGAAAGAGATTGCTGAATTGATCGTTGATGTAGTTGACTTTCCCAAAAAAGGAATAGTTTTTAAAGATATTACCCCCCTTCTTATAAATCCAGAAGCAGTAAGTACGGTTATAGATAATTGTGTAAATTTTTGTAAAGATAAAGGGATAAATAAAGTTGTGGCCATGGAATCCCGTGGGTTTCTTTTGGGTGTCCCTGTTTCTATGGGTTTAAAAGTAGGTTTTGTCCCTGTTAGAAAGCCCGGCAAATTGCCAAGGAAAACTGTAAAAGAAACATATACTTTGGAATATGGGACAGATACAGTGGAGATGCATGAGGATGCTATTAAAAAAGGAGATAAAGTTCTTATAGTTGACGATGTCCTGGCTACGGGTGGAACAGCAGAAGCAGTGGTTAAGTTAGTAGAAAAATGCGGAGGAGAGGTTGTTCATTTGTATTTTCTTATAGAACTTGTATTTCTGAATGGAGCAAAAAAGTTAAAAGATTACAAGGTGAAGTCTTTAATAAAATATCACAAATAAAATAGTCTGTTCGCTTTGGCGAACAACTATTCCTAATCCTGTACCATTCGCAAGGTTCAGGCACAGGACAAGTATTATTTATTTACATTATGGAAAGTCAAAGTGATTTGAATGAAAAAAATAGATATTTTTAAAGAGATTAGGCCCAAAAAAAGGGTAATTGTAGAACTTTTACTTGGTTCTTATATCCTTCTTGCATTTTTCATATTTGTTGTCTGGAAATATATTCTTAAAAGCCCTAATATAGTTATTGAATATCTTTTGCTCGTTTTTTTATTATTAATTGGGGCCAATTTACTTCTAAATATTTTATCTATAATCATTAGAAAAAATTTTACTTCATTAGTCATGAATAATTTCTTAATGAAATTATTATTTCCAATTGCTTTCCTCTTGGGAAAAATTTTTAGCATAAAAAAAGAAAATACTGAAAGTTCTTACATAGAATTAAATAATTGTTTAATAAAATCTAAAAAGATTAAAGTATCGGCAGATAAAATACTAATTTTACTTCCAAGATGTATGCAAAATAATGAGTGCAAAAATGATGTAAGGCTTGATATAAAGAATTGTAAAGGATGTGGAAAATGTGATATAGTAAAGATAAATAGTGTTATAAAAAATACTAATGTTAGAACAATAGTTGTTACCGGTGGAGAACAAGCCAGAGAGGCCATAATGAAGTTTAAACCAAGGATCGCTATGGCCGTTGCTTGCGAGAGAGAACTGATTAGTGGCCTGATGGATATATCTCCTTTTTATATGGTTGGGATTATTAATATAAGACAGCATGGTCCTTGCTTTAACACCAAGGTTAATGTTGATGGGTTGAAAGAAATACTGGATAAATTTTTAAGAGGAGGTTAATTGAAAAAAATACTTTATTTTGACTGCTTCTCCGGAATTTCCGGGGATATGATTCTGGGTGCACTTATTGATGCCGGAGTTTCATTTGAAACGTTAAACCAAGAACTTAAAAAATTAAAATTAAGAGATTTTAATTTAAAGATAAAAAAGGTTAAAAGAGGGATTATTAACGCGGTAAAAGTAGATGTTGTAGCTAAAAACGAGAAAAAACATACTCACCGAAGATATTCAGATATTGTAAAAATCATAGAAAAAAGTTTATTAGACAACGAGATAAAAAGAAAAGCAAAAGATATTTTTTGTAACTTAGCTAAAATTGAAAGCAAGATTCATGGAGAAAAGATAAATGAAATTTATTTTCATGAGATAGGTGGAATTGACACAATAGTAGACATTGTTGGAACTTTAATTTGCTTAAAAGAATTGAACATTTATAAAGTATTTGTTTCGCCAATTAATCTGGGTGGAAATTGCAAGATAGTCTGTTCTCATGGGGTTTTGCCAAATCCAGCCCCAGCAACATTAGAACTTCTTAAAGGACTTCCCGTATATTTTAGTGATATTCCTTTTGAGACAGCTACTCCAACCGGTGCAAGTATTTTATCTTATCTTGTAGATAGAAAAGATAAATTTCAGAAAAATAAATTTGTTGTAGAAAATATAGGATATAGTGCGGGTAGTATTGATTTTGGTCAGCACCCAAATGTACTAAGAGTTTTAATTGGAAGTTTAAATAATGAAGAAGCAGAATCTGACGACCGAAGGAAGTCCCCGTGGGACGACCGAAGGAAGTCCCTGTGGGACGAAATTGCTGTTGTTGAAACAAATATAGATGATATGTCCCCATTATTTTATGATAGTTTAATAGAAAAACTATTTAAATCTAATGCTCTTGATGTATCTTTAACTAATATTCATATGAAAAAGAACAGACCAGCAATTAAATTAACAGTGTTATGTGAAAAAGAAGACCAGAATAAAATTATAGAAGATATTTTAAATGAAACAACAACTTTTGGAGTAAGATATTATTATGCAAAAAGATTTAAATTAATCAAAGAATTTAAATACATAAAAACAAAATGGGGAATGGTTAAAACAAAGATTGGCAAATTAAAAGGTAGGATAATAAGTATCTCGCCTGAATTTAATGATTGTAAGAGGATATCAAAAAAGAAAAATATTCCGGTCAGGATAATTTATGATGAAGCAAAGAATATGGTGTCTGTCCCTATTTAATTTGTTGCTTTTAAGAAGATTTTAGGATATAATTGCTTGGAGGAAAAATGCGAAGTGATGTCATGAAAAAAGGTTTAGAAAAGGCACCACATAGATCCCTTTTTAAGGCCATGGGATATATAAATGAAGAAATTAATCAACCGATGATAGGGATAGTTAACTCTTTTAACGAGATTATTCCCGGGCATATTCATTTGAATAAAATTGTAGAAGCGGTAAAATCAGGAGTAAGAATGGCGGGTGGAACTCCAATTGAGTTTGGAGTTATTGGTATTTGTGATGGAATAACGATGAGTCATAATGGGATGAAGTACTCACTTCCAAGCAGGGAAATTATTGCTGATTCTATTGAATGTGAAGTTATGGCCCATCCATTTGATGGATTAGTCTTTGTGGCCAACTGTGATAAAATCATTCCGGGTATGCTCATGGCATCAGCCAGACTAAATATTCCTTCTATATTTATTAGTGGTGGACCTATGCTGGCCGGTATTTATGAGGGAATAAAAACTGATTTAGTGAAAGGGATGTTTGAAGGAATTGGGAAAGTTAAAGCAGGAGATTTAACCTTAAAAGAGTTAAACAAAATGGAGGATGTTGCCTGCCCAGGATGTGGAAGTTGTGCGGGTATGTTTACCGCAAACTCTATGAATTGTATTACCGAAGCCATTGGCCTAGGATTACCTGGTCAGGGCACTATACCGGCTGTTTATGCGGAAAGAATACGATTAGCAAAATATACAGGTATAAAAATTTTGGAACTTATTAAAAAAGATATAAAACCACTTGATATATTGACTTTAAAGGCATTTGAAAATGCAATTACTATAGATATGGCCTTTGGCGGCTCGACAAATACAATATTACATTTACTGGCCTTAGCGTATGAATCAGGTATAAATTTGAATTTAAAAAAGTTTGAAGATATTAGCGCAAAGACTCGTTATATTTGTTCGTTAAGCCCGGGTGGAGTACATTTTATGGAGGATTTATATTTTGCGGGCGGTGTTTCTGCCATGCTTAAAGTTTTAGCAGATAATGATAGGGTAAATTTAAACTGTCTTACTGTTACCGGTAAGATGATTAAAGAAAATATTTCTGATTCTAAAGTAAAAAGTCCAGAGGTGATAAGAGACTGGGATAATGCTTATAGAAAAGAAGGAGGACTGGCCATATTATATGGCAACATAGCCGAGGATGGTGCTGTTGTAAAACAATCAGCCGTTATCCCCGAAATGATGAGGCATAGTGGTCCGGCCAAGGTTTTTAATTCAGAAGGCGAAACTATAAAAGCAGTACTTAGTGGAAAAATAAAAAAAGGAGATGTGATTGTTGTCCGATATGAAGGTCCAAAAGGCGGTCCGGGGATGCAGGAGATGTTAAGTTTAACAGCTGCTATTTCTGGGATGAAAATCAAAGATGTGGCTTTAATAACTGATGGGAGGTTTTCGGGTGGAACTCGTGGAGCGGCTGTAGGGCATATATGCCCTGAAGCAGCAGATGGAGGTCCTCTAGCCATATTAAAAGATGGAGATATTATTGAGATTGATATACCAAAAAGAAAATTAAATGTCCGATTATCCAAAGAAGAAATAAAAGAAAGACTTGCAAAATGGAAAAAACCTGAGCCTAAAATAAAAACTGGATATCTGGGTAGATATGCAAAAATGGTATCTTCATCAAGTCTGGGTGCAGTTTTTAAGAGGGAGGAAACTTAATTATGAAGAAAAAAGGTGCTGAAATATTAATTGAATCTTTACATAAAGAAGGAGTAGAAATCATATTTGGATTACCCGGCGGAGTTGTTCTTCCAATTTTTGATGCATTATACGAAAGTCCAGTTAAATTAATATTAACAAGGCATGAGCAGGGGGCAGCACATATGGCCGATGGATTTGCAAGAGCAACCGGGAAAGTTGGAGTATGTCTGGCCACATCAGGTCCTGGGGCTACGAATTTAATAACGGGTATTGCTACGGCTTATATGGATTCTGTTCCTATGGTCGCAATTACTGGGCAAGTTACGACAAGTCTTATTGGGAGTGATGCCTTTCAAGAAGCAGATACAATAGGAATAACAAGACCTATTACAAAACATAATTATTTAGTAAAGAATATAAATGACTTAACAAGAATTGTTAAAGAAGCATTTTATATTGCCAGAACTGGAAGACCTGGTCCTGTAGTCATAGATGTTCCAGTTGATATAAGTAAAGGTGAATGTGAATTTAATTATCCAGAAACAGTTAATATAAGAAGTTATAAGCCAACATATAAAGGGCATCCAGTTCAAATAAAAAAAGCAGCTGAAGCCATAAAACAATGCAAAAAACCAATGATATATGCCGGTGGTGGAGTTATAATTTCTAATGCCTGTAAAGAGTTAAAATTACTTGCAGAAAAAATTGATGCTCCCGTTGGACTTACATTACTTGGACTGGGAGGGTTCCCTGGCATGCATTCCCAGTTTCTGGGTATGATTGGGATGCATGGAACAAGAACTTCTAATTATGCAATGTGTGAAGCAGATTTAATAATTGCCGTTGGTGCAAGATTTGATGATAGAGTTACCGGGAAATTAGATAAATTTGCGGTTAATTCTAAAATCATTCATATTGATATAGACCCAGCATCTATTAGTAAAAATGTTGCGGTAGATATACCCATAGTAGGTGATGCAAAGAATATTTTAACAGAATTAAACAAAGAAATAGCATCTAAGAAGAATCCTGGTTGGTGGAAGCAAATCAGGGAATGGCAAAAGAAATACCCGTTAACTTATAGCCGAAAGGGAAAATTAAAACCACAGTTCGTTGTTGAACAAATCTATGAAGTTGTAAAAGGAGATGCTATTATTACGACAGAAGTTGGACAGAATCAAATGTGGACAGCACAGTTTTATAAATTTAACTATCCAAGGTCGCTTCTTTCTTCTGGAGGTCTTGGAACGATGGGATATGGATTTCCGGCGGCCATTGGAGCTCAGTTTGGAAAGCCAGATAAAATAGTTTTTGATATCGCTGGAGATGGGAGTATTCAAATGAATATCCAGGAATTAATTGTAGCCGTTGAGCATAAACTACCAGTTAAAGTTGCCATCCTAAATAATGGCTATCTGGGGTTACCCAGACAATGGCAACAGTTATTTTATGGAAAGAGATATTCAGGTTGTGATATATCAAAACAGCCAGACTTTGTTAAGCTTGCCGAAGCATATGGTGCCGCTGGATTCAGGGTTACAAAGGAGGAAGAAGTAAAACCTACATTAGAAAAATCATTAAAGATATTAGACAGACCCACTATAATCGATTTTAAAATTGAGAGAGAAGAAAATGTTTTTCCAATAATTCCACCAGGTGCCGATATTACTGAAACAATAGATTATAAAGATATAGAATTAGCCTAAAAAAAGAAAAAAGGGGCCAAACCTTCAAAATTCAGTCAGAGATGATAAATGAAAAATAAAAGTTTGACCCCAAGGGACCCAAAGGGGGATTAAATTATGAGACATACTATATCAGTCTTAGTTGAAAATAAGTCTGGGGTTTTATCTCGTATTAGTGGACTTTTTTCAAGCAGGGGGTTTAATATAGAAAGTTTAACAGTAGGCGAAACAGAGGATTCTTCGATTTCCCGTATAACTATTGTCGTTAGCGGAGACGATATAATTTTAGAACAAGTGAGTAAACAGTTAAATAAATTAATTGATGTTATTAAAGTTATTGATATGACCAAAGAGAAATTTATAAACAGAGAATTAGCCTTAATAAAAGTTAATATTAATTCGGTAAGTCGTCCAGAGGTAATACAGATAGTAGATGTTTTTAGAGGGAAGATAATAGATATCAGTTCTAAAACCTTTACCGTAGAAATCACTGGAACCTTTGACAAGATAAACGCATTTTTAGAACTCGTTAGACCCTTTGGCATTAAAGAGATGGTTAGAACAGGAGCAGTTGCCTTATCAAGAGAATGGCAGAATTCGCCAGGAGAAAAACATGGCCGTAAAAACCAGTGAAGAAGAAAGCGCAATAACAGATATAAATGTTACCCCATTAGTTGATGTTTGTCTGGTTTTGGTTATTATATTTATGGTAACAGCAAATTTTATTATGCAAGCCGGTATCAGGGTAAGCCAATCTTCTTCTGGGGCTGAGACAGGAAAGGTAACGCAAAGCGAAAATGTAAATGTCATTTTAACTAAAGAAGGTAAAATTATTATTAACGGGAGAGAAGTGAAAAGGGGAAATCTTGGCATAGAATTACAACAAGCAATATTTAAGAGTAAAGATAAAATGGTTACACTTGTGGCCGATAAAGAAAACAGATGTTTTGAAGTTGTTGATGTTCTTGATATTGCAAAACAAAATGGTGCAGAAAAATTATCTATATTAAAAAAAATACAAGAGAAATGATACGACCATAAGGTATGTCGTGGTCAGGGACAACCAAAGGAAGTCCCCGTGGGACGACCCCGATTCTATAAAGGGACCTAATAAAGGAACTAAATAGGGTAGTTAAGATGTTTTGCAAGGATAGATTAAATAAAAAGACTGTTTTGGCTATAATGTTTCTTTTTGTTGGTTTATCATATGGTGGGCCTGCCACTCATTTTACAGTTGTAACCCAGAATGGTGGAACTGAAACTGTAGGTATAGCATTTTCAGTAACATTGACGGCTAAAGATATTTCTGAACAAACTGATACAAGTTATACAGGTACCCATAGTATAACTTGGACATGGACGGCAACGAATTCACCAAATAATACACCACCAACGAAACCAGCAAATGGTAACCAGACATTTATTAGTGGAGTTGTAACTGTACCAGGCTGGACCTTAACGAATGCAGGACAAACTCCTACTATTTCTGCAACAGCTGGCACCGTAAATGGAACCTCTGCTACAATTACTGTTAATCCTGGTAATACTTCAAGATTTAGAGTTGAGACAGAACATAATGGTACTGAAACCGTAGGTAGTTCATTTTCAGTGACATTGACGGCAACAGATATATATGGTAATACTACTCCAACTTATACAGGAACCCACAGTATAACCTGGACTTGGACAGCAACGGATTCACCAAATAATACATCACCAACAAAGCCTGCAAATGGCGACCAGACATTTACTAATGGAGTTTCAACTATACCGGGGTTTACATTAACAAACGCTGGACAAACTCCTACTATTACAGCACAAAATGGAGCAATAATTGGGACTTCAAATGCAATAATTGTGAATGTAAGTTCCTCTAATAATTTTACAGTATCCACACAAAATGGTAATGTAGAGACCGCAGGTATTTCATTCTCAGTTACACTAATAGCAAAAGATATATGTGGTAATATTACTCCAACTTATACAGGAACCCACAGTATAACCTGGACTTGGACAGCAACGGATTCACCAAATAATACATCACCAACAAAGCCTGCAAATGGCGACCAAACATTTACTAATGGAGTTTCAACTAGACTAGGTTTTATCTTAACCAATACAGGAGAAACTCCAACTATTTCTGCTTCAGATGGATCTATCGGTGGTATTTCAAATGCAATAACTGTAAATTCTGCAAGTGCTAACTCATTTACGATAACATCACCCACGCCAGTAACAGCAGGAAGTTCATTTAGTATAACAAATATAATAGCAAAAGATCTGTATGGAAATATCTCTCCAACTTATAATGGTTCTAAGACTCTTGCCTATAGTGGGCCCGGTAACAGTCTATATGGCAACACTCCTACTTATTCTAATCCAGTTAATTTTGTAAGCGGAGTAGCGACAAATATTTCTACTACATTAGTAAAAGTAGAAACAGTATCTATTCATATAACACAGTCCACAGTGAGTGGCGATTCCAATAGTATTATAGTTGACCCAAATTCTACTAATAATTTTCAAGTAGTAACACAGAATGGTAATGTAGAAACAGCTGGTAGTCCATTTTCAGTGACATTAACGGCAAAGGATATATATGGAAATACTACTCCCGCTTATACAGGTACCCACAGTATAACCTGGACATGGACAGCAACAAATTCACCAAATAATACACCACCAACGAAACCATCAGATGGTAATCAGACATTTACTAATGGAGTTGCAACTGTCCCAGGATTTACCTTAACCAATGCATCGCAGACTCCTACTATTTCTGCTTCGGATGGTTCTAACATCGGGACTTCAGGTCCAATAACAGTAAATTCTAATACAGCATCCAGTTTTACTGTGGTAACACAAAATAATAATATAGAAACAGCGGGTAATTCGTTTTCAGTGACATTAACTGCAAAAGATGCTTACGGGAATGTTGCTATTAGTTATACAGGTTCTAAATTTGTTACCTGGACATGGACAGCAACAAATTCACCAAATAATACACCACCAACGAAACCATCAGATGGTAATCAGACATTTACAAATGGAGTTGCAACTGTACTAGGATTTACCCTGACGAATACAGGAGAGACTCCAACTATTACAGCAACAACAACAATAACAGGGACATCCCCTTTAATAACAGTAAATCCTGCTAATGCTACCTCATTTACAATAACATCACCCACACCAGTAACAGCGGGGATTTCATTTAATATAACGGATATAACAGCAAAAGATTCATATGGAAATATAGTTATCGGCTATAATGGTGTAAAAACTCTTGTTTACGGTGGACCGGGAAATAGTCCGTTTGGAAATTTACCAACATACACGACCTCGGTTACTTTTACAAGTGGAGTGGCGACTAATATACCAACTACATTAGTGAAGGCAGAAGTAGTAAATATAAATGTAACACAAATTACTGTGAGTGGTACCTCTAATAGCGTTACAGTTAATCCAAATTCTGCAAATAATTTTAGTATTGTTGCACCTGTATCTGTTTATGCTGGTATTCCATTTGATATGACCACAATTACATGCTGTGATATTTATGGGAATACTATTACAAGTTACAGTGGTTCAAAGACTCTTGTCTGGAGTGGCCCTGGTAATGGTCCTGAGTTTGGAAATCCATCCTATACAAATCCGGTTAATTTTGCAAATGGAGTTGCTTCAATTATTTCTACAACATTAGTTATGGTAGAAATAGTGGCCATACACATAGTGGAAGGTTTAATAGCCGGAGATTCAAATTTAATAACAGTTAATGCTGGTACCGGAAACAGTTTTGCAGTTACGACAGAACATAATAACATAGAAACAGCAGGAATATCATTTTATGTGACATTAAGAGCAAAAGATATTTATGGAAATACTGCTACTGGATATGCAGGTGTTCATAGTATAACCTGGACATGGACAGCAACTAATTCACCATATGGCCATCTTCCAATTAAGCCAGCGAACGGAAACCAGAATTTTACCAATGGGATTGTAAATGTTCCTGGCTTTACTTTAACCAATGCATCAGAAACACCAACTATTAGTGCTTCTGATAGTTTAATAAATGGGACATCTCCTTTAATAACAGTAAATCCTGGTAATGCTACCTCGTTTACAATAACATCACCTACACCAGTGACGGCTGGAGTTTCATTTAATATAACGAATATAACAGCAAAAGATACATTTGGGAATATTGCTACAACTTATAATGGTTCTAAGAATCTTTCCTATAGCGGACCGGGTAACAGTCCGTTTGGGAATTCACCAACATACACAACACCCGTTAATTTTACAAATGGAGTAGTCATTAATATACCAACGACATTAGTCAGAGCAGAGGCAGTAAACATAAATGTAACACAAATTACTGTGAGTGGGACATCTAATTTAATAACTGTTAATCCAAACGTTGTATCTAAATTTTCTGTTGTTACGGAACATAATGGGGTAGAAATAGCTGGTGTTACATTTTCAGTCGTATTATCAGAATGTGATGCATATGGAAATCCTGTTGCCGGTTATACTGGAAGCAAAAGTATAGTCTGGACATGGACAGCAACAAATTCACCAAATAATACACCACCAACGAAACCATCGGATGGTAATCAGACATTTACTGATGGAGTTTCAACTGTCCCAGGTTGGACCTTAACGAATGCAGGAGAAACACCAACAATAACGGCTACTGGTGGATTATTGAATGGAACTTCCTTTCCTATTACAGTTAATGGTCATCCAACAATGAATAGTTTTGTAGTAACTACCCAGCTTAGCGGGACAGAGACAGCAGGTGTATCATTTTCAGTAAATTTAATGGCATTAGATGTTTATGCTAATACTTCGACATTTACAGGAACTACTTCTGTTACCTGGACATGGACAGCAACAAATTCACCAAATAATACTCCACCAACAAAACCGGCTGATGGTGATTGCACATTTGTCTCTGGATTAACAACGAAATCTGGATTTATTTTGGTGGATAGTGGAGAAACACCTACTATTGTGGCCACATCTGGTTCTGTTAATGGAATATCGTCTCCGATAATAGTTCTCCATGGTACTCCTTCAACCTTTAGTTTTACTGCACCGCCCAATGTTACTGTTGGTATTTCTTTTATTATTAATCCTATTACGGTTTATGATGCATATAGTAACCTGGCCACAAGTTATTCGGGTCCAAAGGCTCTTGTTTACAGTGGACCAGGAAATAGTCCGTTTGGCAATCCACCGACATACACAACATCAGTTAATTTTACTGCTGGAGCATCTACCACTATTTTAACTACTATATTAGTTAAAGTGGAGTCAGTAGCTATACATATAACTGAAGTAGGAATTTCAGGAGATTCTAACAGTATTAATGTTGCTCCAAATTCTGCAACTAATTTTAATGTAGTCATACAGAATAATGGGATAGAAACAGCAGGTATTTCATTTTCGGTCACATTAACAGCAAGGGATAATGAGGGAAATACTGCTATTAGTTATACAGGTTTTAAGTTTGTTACCTGGACATGGCCAGCAACAAATTCACCAAATAATACACCACCGACAAAGCCAACTGATGGCAACCAGATATTTACTAATGGAGTTTCAACTGTATCTGGTTTTATCTTAACCAATGCAGGAGAGACTCCAACTATTACGGCCACAACAACAATAACCGGGACTTCACCTTTAATAACAGTAAACTCTAGTAGTGCTACTTCATTTGTGATAATATCACCTACGCCAGTGACGGCTGGAGTTCCTTTTAACATAACAAGCATAACGGCTAAGGATATTTATGGAAATATAGCCAAAGCGTATGTCGGCTTAAAAACACTTACTTATAGTGGTCCTTCTGGAACACCAACGTATACAAATTCGGTAAATTTTGCTAATGGGGTCGCAACGACAATTTTGGCTACAACTCTTGTAGTTGCAGAAACTATCCAAATTCATATAGTTGAAGGTTCTGTCTCTGGAGATTCCAATTTAATAACCGTAGGTTCATCTTCTGTTTCTTACTTTAGTCTAAGTCTACCAGATGTTGTCTATGTTGGGATACCGTTTAATATGACTACACTTGTGGCCAGAGATGGTAGTGGTAATGTGGCTACTGAATATAGTGGAGTTAAAACATTATTTTATAGTGGTCCGTTAAGTGGATTAGGTGGATCGCCAGCTTACACTACTTCTGTAAATTTTACTAATGGCCTAGCCACGACGCCGTTAACCACCACTTTATTTTGTGTGGAAACTACAAAGATTACTGTGATAGAAAGTAGTATATCTGGAGTGTCAAACCAATTTTCTGTTAGATCAAAGCCGGGAATGAAAATATATGCTGTCTCTGATCCTTCGACAATTAAGGGAGCCGGCTGGTCAGCAACTATTTTAGTTAGTGTATCTGATGAGAATGACTCTCCTCTTGTTAATCAGTGGGTAACGGCTGAGATAACACAAAATAGTGGAGGAACGATTATAACAGGATTCGGTTTAACAAATAATGATGGACAGATAACAGGTGCTTTAACTTCTGGTAGTATAGCCGGGGAAAATATTATAAGATTAAAAACAGAAAATGTGACATATGATTTAGAAATAAAGGTTGATTTAACTCCGTCAACTACTTCAGTTGAAATAGAATTTCTTGGTTTTAACAGGAGAGGAGTAATTTATGTAAAGGAGAATAGTATTCTTAAGTTTAAAACAACACCAGGTAATGGATTGCCTGTGGCAAAGATTTATTACAAAATAGACAATACTCCGAATTTTGTGCTTTATGAAGGGCCCTTTAATATAAATAATACTCAATTTGATAAGGTCAGGGTAGGGAAACACACTATTTATTTTTACAGTGTTGATACAGGTGGAAATATTGAGCCGATAAAGAGTGCAACTTTTTATATGACGAGTACTATGATTACAAGTACATCAACTAATTATCCTAACCCTTTTGCGGCTGGTAGGGAGAAAACTACTATTGAATATTATTTAGATGAGGATGCTAATGTAGATTTAAAGATACATGACCTTTTTGGTCATCTGGTTTGGCGGCAGGAGTTTTTAATAGGAGAACTTGGAGGAATGCAAGGTACCAATTTGGTTTTTTGGGATGGGGCTAACGGGTCTGGTGAGATAGTGGCTAATGGTGGTTATATATGTTATATTATGGTTAAAGCGAGTAGTGGGACTACTGTCTTAAAACGTAAGATAGGGGTAGTTAAATGAAAAAAATATGTATCTTTATTGTGGCTATATTTGTTATAAGTAATGCATATGCTGGAACATATGCTGGACTTCCCGGTACATTTTTAAATTGGGGAGCCGGGGCACGTTCATTAGGCATGGGAAAAGCTTTTGTTGGACTGGCTGAAGATTCTACGAGTACTTATTGGAATCCAGCGGGTTTATCTTATTTATTAACAGAAGAGATAACAGGGTTACATGCTTTTCTTTTTGAAAGCACAAATTATGATTTTATTTCATATGCTCAGCCTCTTAAAAATCTGGGAGGAATAGGATTAGGAGTAGTGATTTTAAGTTCTACCGGCTTCGAAGAGATTAATCAGTATGGTGAAATTATAGGTTCTTTTTATGATCTTGAAGCTGCTGTTCTTCTTTCATATGGTATGAACATTCTTAAAGATTTATCTTTAGGTTCTACATTTAAGGTGGTTTATCAGCAAATTTTATCTTACGAAGGAGTGGGTGCAGGAGTAGATATAGGTTTCCTTTACAAACCGTTTGAATTTTTAAATCTGGGAGGGAATATTCAAAATATTATTGCACCCAGAATCAAGTTAAAAGACGAGATGGATACTTATCCCTTAAACTTTAGATTTGGCGTAGCCTTAAAGCTTCTTGATAGCAATTTATCCTTAACCAATGATATAGAAAAAACTCTTACTTCGGCCTTTAAGTTCCATGTAGGTCTGGAATACTGGCTTTATCCTTTTATAGGAATAAGGGGTGGTCTAGATGAAACAGAAGTGACAGCAGGAATAGGACTTTCTTATAAAGGATATGGTTTGGATTATGCAATAGCATCACAAAGTCTGGGACTTTCACACCGTGTTTCTTTTACCTGGGTATTTAGTGTATTTACAGTTGAAGTAGAGACTAACCCAAAGATGTTTTCCCCGGTTGGAACTAAAAAAGAAGTAGAGATAAAACTTAAGGGAGGAAGTAAGTTTGGAATAAGGAGATGGGAGTTAAGTATAAAAGATAAGACTGGAACTAAAGTCAGAAGATTTGAAGGGAAAAAACAACAACCACCTTCAAGTATTATCTGGAATGGGAAGGATGATAATGGAAGTTATGTCCCTGATGGTAAATATAGTGTTGAACTTCTGCTTGAAAATAAGTTGGGAGAGGTAGATACCGGGAGTGATAGTGTTCAAATAGAAACCTCTTTACCGGGGACCACTATTCAGATGGAAATAAAGTAAAAGGATAGACTGTAGACAATAGACTACAGTAGGGCAAACCTTTAGGTTTGCTGTAAATCCTTACTGAATACCGTTATGGTGAATGGAGTAGGGCAAGGCTTTAACTAACATTAGTGTAAACAATAATTGTTATACCCGTAGGGGTATAGCCTTGCGAAAAAAAACGCAACCCTAAGGGGTGCCCTACTTGACAAGCAGGAATTGCTAAAATATAAAGTAACGGGGTTGAGTGAATATTTAAGGAGAAAATTATGGCCATGTCAGTTAGTTCCGAAGAAGAAATAATAACAGGAATAAACGTTACTCCATTAGTTGATGTATGTTTAGTGCTGGTTATTATATTTATGGTAACCGCACCTTTAATGATACAGCCAATACTTAAAGTAATACTTCCAAAAGCAACAACATTAGAAGGAGAAGAAAAAGAAAATATTACTATAACAATTAGTGAGAAAAACGAATGGGCACTTAATGAAGAAACTTTACCATCTAAAGAGGTAGTGGCCGAGAGGTTGCTTACAAAAATAAAGGGAAGTAAAGATAGATTTGTGATAATAAGAGCAGACCAAAATGCTTTGTATGGGACAATTGAAGAAGCAATGAGTATATCCAAAAAAGCAGGAGCAAAAAAGATTACTATTGCTACTGAACAAAAAAGGAGATAAGTTTGTGAATATCTTCTACGAAGATAGAAGAATTATGGCATCATTCCTTATATCTTTTATATTTCATGTTATGATCTTAGGATTGTTTGGATTTTTTACTATTAAGCACAGAAAGGAACTGAAGGTCATTGCCAATATAAATTTTATTGAGCCGGTTATGCCAGGTACACCTCCTGGTCCGCCAGCCGAGAAACCAAAAAATATTTGGGAGTTTGTAAAGATGGCACTGCCTACTTTTAAAAAGCCGGATTTTCCTGTGGTAAAAAAAGAAGAAAAACCTATAGAAGTTGTAAAAAAAGAATTAGAAAAAGCAATGGATATAGAAAGAAAACTTGTGGAAAAGGAGGATCCCTTAAGAAGAAAACAGGATGCATTAAAGTTTGAAGAGTTAAATAAAGAAAAAGATCAAAAATTAGCAGATCTAATGAAATTAACCAAGGGAGATGCAAATAAAATAAAAGAATTAATAGAACAGGAAAGACAAATTGTTGACAAGGGAGAATTACAAAGAGAAAGCGGAAGTCCTCTTCAATTTGAAAATGAGGTAGGTTTAAAAAGAGAGATGAAAGTTAAAGATGTTTTAAGTGATAGAGAGCGTGAAAAGATTGAAAACGAAACGATAAAAAATTTAACCCCACAGGATTTGTTAATTGAGAGGAAAGAGCCGATTAAAGAACAAAAGAAAGCAGGGTTTGCCGGAGATGATTTAGGAATAAAATTAAATAGTAAAGCCCCGTCTGATGTTAAAATAAAAGAGATAATGGGGACAAAAGAAGAAAGAAAAAAAATAAGAGAGCTCCTGGCCTTAGAAGAAAAATTAGTAGAGAAGGTTCCAACTCGTGTTGCTTCAAGTGGTGCTGGAGGTGGTGGAGAAAAACCAAAGATTGGTTATAGTGAAGGAGGTGGAGGAATTAATATTGATAAAGATGAAACCTTAAAAAAGATGGAGAGGAAAGATGCTTTTGTTATTAAAAAGACATCTGAATCACAATCAACAGAAAAAGTTGCCATGGAAAATGTAAAGAAACCTGTGTTTGAATTGTCAGGCCCATTAAAGGATAGGGGAAGAATAGCTTTTTATATGCCAAAGTATCCTGAATGGATGAAAGAAAAAGGAATAGAAGCAGATGTTTCAATAAGATTTTTAGTTTCGCGTGATGGATTTGTTAGGGATGAGATGACTATCGAGACAACTTCTGGATATACTGAACTTGATAAACTTGTTATGACCGTACTAAAACAATGGCAGTTTGAACCACTGCTGAAAAATGTCTTACAAGAGGACCAGTGGGGAATAATAACATTCAGATTTAAATTACAATGACTTCCCATAATGTAAATGAATAATGTTATGACTTACTTTAATGTAAAATCAATATATTAGGAATACTTGATTGCAAAGCAATCAGAGTAGGAATGGTTGGTCAATTTTATTGACCAGACCATAAGCGAGGAATATAAATTAAAAATAAAAGGAGAAAAAAATATGTTAAAGCCTAGAAGTGTCAAAGGTCAAGGTCTGACTCCTGTGCTTTTATTTGTTTTATCTTTAACCTGCATCCAGGCCCAGCAGATACAACTTCCACAACCGCAAACCACATCAGAGAAACCATTTTCTAAGCCATCTGAATCGGGTAAGTTAGAGGATATAACAATTACAGGTGAGGATAAGTTAAAAGTAAAGAGTGAAAAACCGTATTTAGAATTAAAAATGGATTTAAACGAAATAGTACTGCCGACTATAGAAACTGAAAGAAAGTTTTTGGAAAAAAGTCCAAATCTTGTTAATTTACAGGAATCTGTCCCGAAATTCTTAATGACAGGTGGAACCGCAAATCCTTATTTAATAGCCATGATAAAAGAGCCAATAGCCAATTTTTCTTTAAATGTATTAGGCATTAAAGTAGCAGCATGGGAACTAATTGTTACAGATTCAAAAGGCAAAGTTTTTAAAAAGTTTGAAGGTAAGGGTGTTCCTCCTTCATCAATTGAATGGAGTGGGAGAAATCAGGAAGACAAAGTTGTAAAAGTTGGTAATGCATATTCTTATTTGGTTAATTTTACAGATGAAGCCGGGAATCCTAGAACCTTAATCGGTGCGCCATTTGTTATTCATTCTTTGATTCACCAGGAAGAAAATGGGCTATTTATAAGTATAACCAGAAAAAAATTGTTTAATGTTGAGAAAGAAAAAACTAAATTAATTGACGAAAATATTGTTTTGTTAAAAGAATCGTTAGATATACTTAAAGAGAATTTTAATTTATCTATAAAAGTAGAAGTATATGGGGAAAATTCCACTATGGCCACAGAACAATCAAAAGTAGTTGCCAAGTATTTAACAGATTCATTAATACTTCCTGAAGACCGCATAAAATATATTGGTTATGAAGATACAATAGAGAATTACAGAATAGATATGCTTATAAAAAACAGATAAGGAGGAGTTTGTAAAAATGGATTTAAATATGATAAAATCACTTTCAATAAAGACTGATTCAAAGATTTTGCTTTTGGTCATAGATGGTGTCGGAGGTTTACCTTATCCACCTCCGGGTAAAACAGAATTAGAAACAGCGAGAAAGCCAAATATTGATGATTTAGCCAAAAGAGGAATGTTAGGATTGTCGCATCCCATTGCCAGAGGAATAACTCCAGGTAGTGGGCCATCTCATTTAGCCTTGTTCGGGTATGACCCAATAAAATATCAAATAGGTAGAGGTGTATTAGAAGCATTAGGCATAGATTTTCCAATGACAGAAAAACATTTAGCTGCAAGAGCAAATTTTGCCACAATGGATAAAAGCGGTATTATTACTGATAGACGAGCAGGGAGAATTCCAACAGAAAAGAATATTGAATTAACTAATAAATTGCAGTCTTCTATAAAAAAAATAGACGATATTAATGTCATTATAAAAAGTGGTCGAGAGCATAGATTTGTAGTTATATTAGAGGGAGTGGGACTTGATGATAGTTTGACTGAAACAGACCCGCAGAAAGAAGGGTTATCTCCACATCCAGTTAAGGCATTAAAAGAAAGTGCAAAAAAGAGTGCTGAAGTACTGAATAAACTTATCATTGAAATAAATAAAGTTTTAAAAGATGAACCAAAGGCAAATACTTTACTTTTAAGAGGTATAGCAAAATATCCAACTATCCCTTCTATGATTGAGGTCTTTAAATTGAAACCAGCATGTATAGCAAACTATCCTATGTATAAAGGTTTGGCAAAACTTGTTGGTATGGAAATTTTATCTACAGGAGATACCATAGAAAGCGAATTTGATACATTAGAGGCAAATCACAACAAATTTGACTTTTTTTATCTTCATATTAAAAAAACAGATAGTTATGGAGAAGACGGGAATTTTGAAAATAAAGTAAAGGTCATTGAAGAAGTTGATAAGCAGATACCAAGATTAGATAAATTAAATTTTGATTGTATGGTTATAACCGGTGACCACTGTACTCCGGCCTTATTGAAATCACACAGCTGGCATCCAAATCCATTTTTACTTATTTCTAAGTATTTAATACCTGATGAATTTGAATCCTTTAATGAAAGAAACTGTAAAAAAGGAGGATTAGGACAATTCTTTTCAATAGAAGCCATACCGATGATGCTTGCTTACTCTAGAAAACTTGAGAAATACGGGGCATAGTCTGCCCGCCTAATGCGGGCAACTATTCCTAACATTGTTATTTACATTATGGAAAGTCATAGTCTGCCCGCCTAATGCGGGCAACTATCGACGGTACTCGGGGTCGTTCCTGACCCCGAGGGAAAAAATAAAGCATACGAGATTAGAATTATAATGTCATATTATGAAACTTGCCATAAACAATTTTTAAATAGGCCTTTAATATTTATTGCAATTTTTTATATCCTGGGTATAGTTATTTCATCTTTTTTAAATATCTCTTATGTGTTTATTGTATTATTTTTAATTTTTATTATGGCCTTATATCTTTTCAAAAAACTTCCAAATCTTATTTTCTGGTTAACCTTATCTTTCTTTATTTCTATTTTACTTTGCAATATTCAGACCAAGACTTTTCCATTAGATCATATAAAATATCAGGTAGAAAAATATAAAGGCAGGAAAGTTTTTGTTGTGGGGATATTGGTCAAAGATGTTAAAATCGTAAAAGAGAATAAGACGGCCGAGTTAATTTTAAAATTAGAAAAGGTTATATCATCAAAAGCGGAAGAAAAAGTATCTGGACTTGTTAAATTAGTTTTATATAACGAAATAAATTATGAGGAACTGAATTACGGGGATAGATTAAAAATTCGCACAAGGATAAATTTTCCCAAAGAATCAAAAAATCCTGGAGAATTTAATTATAAAAAATACTTAGAAAGAAAAAAAATATTTGCTCTAGGTAGTATTAAACCAGCTGAAGGTGATGTTATAGAGAAAATAGGAGAGGGAACTAAGAATTTGTTTATTTCATCTGCGGTTTTATTGAAACATAAGATGTTAAAAATAATAGAAGATTCTTTTCCTAAGGATAGTTTGCAATCTGCACTGCTTCAAGGAGTTTTAATAGGAGAAGAGGATGCGCTTCCATCTGGTATTCAAAGGGAATTCCGTGATACCGGCACATTTCACATATTAGCGGTCTCTGGATTTAATGTCGGATTAGTTGTAGTCACTTTCTTTTTTATATTAAAATTATTTAAATTACCCAAAAAAATTTGTGAAGGTTCGAGTATTGTTTTTGTAATTTTATTTTGTTTTATAAGTGGAGCTTCTCCTTCAGTTACTCGAGCAACTATAATTGCTGTCATTATACTCATGGCCTTGATTTTAGAAAGAGATACTGATATTTTAAATATATTAGGTTTTTCTGCTTTAATTGTTTTAATATTTTTTCCTTTTGATTTATTTGATATAGGATTTCAGCTTTCATATGTTGCAACTTTTGGTATAATTTATTTAACTCCGAAATTTGAAAAAATACTTCACTTTTTGCCCAGATTACTTGTAGATATAATTTCTGTCACATTTTCTGCCCAGATATTTGTCCTGCCCGTACTCGCGTTTTACTTTTATTATATTTCCATAATATCTTTTTTTGCAAATCTTCTCATTGCTCCTTTTGTTTGGCTTTCTACTGTTTTAGGTTTTATTCAAGTATGCTTTGGATTCTTTAGCTTGTTTTTAGCAAAGGTTATAGGTTTTATAAATTTCTTTTCACTAACATTTATGTTAAAAATAGTTAAATTTTTTTCTGAATTTTCTTTTTCTATAATAAGGATGGAACCACCTACATTTTTTACTATATTAATATATTATGTGGTCATAGTATTAATTTTTAATTTTAAAAGTATAATTGGAAAATATCCAAAATATTTACTAATAAGTGTGTTTATCTTAAATGTTGTAATCTGGCCTAACATATTTTTCAATAAGGAAAAGGTAGAGATAAGTTTTCTAAGCCTTAAAAATGCGAAAGTTAAAATTTTAAATTATAAAAATAGATTTAACCTGATATATTGTCTGGGTAAAAGTTCTGATTATGAAGTTGAGAGGATGGTTTTACCATCCCTTTATAAAAATGGAATAAATAAAATAAACTATTTGCTGTACTCTTCTGATTGGGAGGAGTTTTTAACAAAGATAAAATTTGATAAAAAACTTAAAATGAATGAAAAAAAAGATTTTTATTCCACGGGGACTTCCTTCGGTCGTCTTAATATTAAAGTTGATAATAATTTTAATATATTCATCTCAAATGATGCAGTTACTGGAGTTTACAAAGATGAAATTTTCAGTTTACAAAAAGATAAAATAGTGTATGGCCGAGAAGAAAAAAAGACATTATGGAAAGATGTAAGGGATTCTAATGCAAAAATAATTTATTCATATGGTCATGGCTGGTTTGAAAAAAAGTATTAGAAATTTTAATATTTTTGTGGTAATATTATACTATGAAACTAATTAATTCAGAAGGATTATTTAAAATCTATAATAAAGTTTTATCCAGATGGCACAGGGATGAAAAGAAAATCAAAACATTAGATTATGCTTTAGGATTTTTAAATAAAGAAAAAGAGCTGTTTAATAAATTAATTTCTGATATAGTTATTAGTAACTGTTTTTTATGGCATGAGGAAGATAAGGCCAGGGCAAAAAGTTTATCTTCTTCCATAATAGCAAGTATAAAACATACTATTGATGGGACAAATCAATATAGAGCAAATAAAGTAGAAGAAATAGATAAATATATCTTGGATGGCTTAACAAAGTTTAATGTTAAGATCCATATGAAAACACCTTTAAATTCTGAAACACCAGGGGCTATTGTCGATAGACTTTCCATCCTGGCCTTAAAGATTTATCATATGGCCGAACAAACAAAAAGGCTGGATTGTCCAAGTGAGCATATAGAAAAGTGCAAAAGCAAATTAAATGTTTTACTGGAGCAAAAAAAAGATTTATCAATTTGTTTTAATGAATTAATAAATGATTTACTTAAAGGGAAAAAAAGACTAAAAATGTATTACCAGTTTAAGATGTACAACGACCCTTCAACAAATTCCTGGATGAAAATGTAGGAGATTCATAATGGTTGACCTGTTATAAATGCTTCGTATCTTTTCTCTATATTTGCTTCTTTTACTTCTATTTTTTTCATACTTGTCCTTCAAAAATTTTAATTATATTACTTTTAAATAAGATATGCTTTATAATACTAAAAATACAAGTTTTAGTCAGACAAATTTTTATAAATTTAATAATAATTGTTTTAATAATCAGGTTTAAATTTTCTTATGGAGAAGAGAAGATATGTCGGCCCAACTTCCGCAGTTTAAAAAAAATAGCTCTGGTATCATTGAAGTTACAACTTTTTATCACTATGTTTTTGATCTCACTGAAAACTTTTTAACATCTAAAGGATTTGAATTTAGTCCTAATTTATTATAAATTTCTATTT
>JBDRBU010000040.1:0-5940 GCA_043822305.1 Candidatus Firestoneibacteriota bacterium | reverse complement strand
GAAAAAGTAAAATAGATACAATACTTTTATTTGCTGATATAGAAGAATACGGAAGCGGTTTGTACACTATTTATATAGATTTAAAAGATAAAGGTAGCGACGTGATTTTAGCTTCAGTTGAGGAAAAGGTAAAGCTTTAATCCCCTCATGTTCTTTCCAGCCTTCGGAGGAAGGTTTTTTAAATACTAATCCAAGATTTTGGTATGAACAAGAAAAATGTAGCCACGAAAGTGGGCAAAACAAGTGGTAAAGTTGGTTGGAAAATACTCAAAGGTGTGGGCAAGGGGACTTATTCCTTTGCGAAATCCCTTGACAGAGCGATTGACAGAAAAGTAAAGGAACATGAAGCGTACAAAAGGATAGAAAAAGCAGCTTATTATGACGAGCGCGGAAGAACAAGAGCTGGTGGAAGAAGAGGCGCTGTTGTGAGTGTATATGCTAATAACAAATCTTCTGAAAGAAAATCTTCAAGAAAAAAATACTCAGGTGAAATGGAATACTTTTGGGATGAAGGACGAACTGCTGAAAATGTTAACTGGGATAAGAAAAAAAAGAAAGGTTGGTGGTAACCTTCCCATTTAGTTCTTGAGAACTCGATTTATTGTCTCTTGATATCGTTTGCTTTGTAGAGTGGGGTTTACGCCTACATCCTTTGGCCTAGGAGGAGGGGAAAGGTTAATAAAGAGTACTTATCACGTAAATCATAACATATATTAAGAATATACTCGATATGACCGAACTTATTATTTTGATCATAATGAAACCTCCAAAAATTTAACTACTAAAAAAACTAGAACGGTACCTAAGGATATTGATACAGTTATACCCAGTATCTTACCTCTAAAAATTCTTTGCGCTAAAGTTCTCCGACCAAATATGTTTATCAAAAAGCTAGATATAGCTATATGTATAAAATAGTTTGAAATGAAATTAAATATTATTATTTCCCAAACCATTGTATCACACTCAATCTAATGATATTGTCAATGCTCCTGAAACGAGAGTAAACTGTGCACCTGACATATATTTCTCATAAACTGGTGAACCGCTTATCACAATAACGTGACCGTGTTCTTCTTCGCCCCTAGGACCAAAGTAATAATCTGTTCTAGCGTCGTCTTCATTTTTTACTTCTCTCATGAACCATGAGCCGATTCTGATTAATTTTCCTTTTGTCATAATTGCACCATTAATAATAGGGGTTTAAGCTTAAATATGCGTTACCTTTTTAGTTAACATGTAACTTATTTATGTCATATGTAACTAATCTTTATAAACCTAAATCCCCAATAATAATACATGAAAACTGTCATAGCCACCTTCGGAGAAGCGCCTGGTGGCATAGTAGCTGTTATAAAGCAAAACGGATGCGAGAAGCTTATTCTTCTAATGTCAAAGGATCCGAGCAAGAAGGCAGAAAGGGGCCTTGAAGATATAGAATCACTAACAAAACAGCTTGACATCAAACTCAAAAAAATTGAGGTGCCTCCATACTCTCTGATGGAAAACATTCACAGGATAAAGGAAATTATAAACTCCGAAAAGGAGAACGAGATAATACTTAACGTCACCGGTGGCAGGAAGCCGCTTTCTCTTGCGGCTACGCTCGCCGGCTTCGTATCAAACCCTAAAAGAATAATCTATGTCACAGAGGAAAATGATGAAATTCTGGAAATCCCCAAGCTCACGATAGGCGAAAAAATGCTTTCCCAGGAAAAGCGAACAATCCTTAATAGCATAAAAACTAACACTAAGACGGAAGAAATTACTGATTATCTTAAAGGCAAGAACAGCAAATCCAACGAGTATCATAATGTAATGAAGCATTTAAGGGAGCTAGCTGACATGGGTCTCATTAAAATCAACGATGGAAGGCCTTACACTTACAGTATTACTCCGAGCGGGGAGTTGTTGAGGTGAAATGTGTGGAAAATATTGTTTTAAAAAAAGGAAATTGTATTGATGTTCTTAGAAAAATACCCGATAAAACCGTAAACATGATATTTGCAGATCCGCCATATAATCTTTCTGGTAAGAATCATATTACTTGTAAGAGTGGTAGAAAGGTTAATTGTAATAAAGGTGTCTGGGATATGATAGAAGATATTGATAAATTTAATTTTGATTGGATTGAAGAATGCATGAGAGTATTAACTGATAATGGTACAATATGGATTTCTGGAACATTACATAATCATCCTTCAGTTGGTTTTCTTCTAAAAAAGATGGGATATTGGTTAATAAATGATATCGTATGGTTTAAACCAAATGCTCCACCTCAATTACAGCCTAATAGATTAGCAGCTTCAACAGAAATTATATGGTTAGCAAGTAAAACTAAAAAATATTATTTTGATTATCAAAAAGCAAAGGAATTGAATAATGGAAAACAAATGAGAAATTTGTGGGAAATAACTGCTAAAAGGCATGTAACAAAACATCCTACAGAAAAACCTGAGGATTTACTTGAAAGAATTATTTTCTTAGGAAGCAAAGAAGGAGACATTGTTTTAGACCCCTTTATGGGATCGGGGACAACAGGAGTTGTAGCCAAAAGATTGGGAAGACATTTTATAGGAATTGAAATAGATGACGAATTCTTTAATATCGCTCAAAAAAGAATAAATGGTGCAAAAAACGGGTTATTGAATTTTTTATATGAAAAATAATCTTTAAATGCGCTTGTTTTATTATTTTAATATTGGTGTATAAAATGATAAAATTATGGTCTATATCAACTACTGTAAGAAATCCTGAAAGAATTAGAGACTTCTTAAAAATTTTAAAAATAATTGAAGGTCAAGAATGGACTCGTGAAACACAAAAAAAATACCAAATATTGTTATTTCAACATAAACTATACGGTTATGGAAGTACACAATTTTATAGTGGATTATCAGATAAACATCAAAAATTGTTGGAAAAACACGACTTTATTGATTTTAATCAGGCTAAAGAAGTTTTAGAGAGTAAAAAATATATGGGGGGTATAGACATTAGAGGTAGAATGTCTTTTGAGCCTCTTGAGAAACTAGGGCTGGTTTATCTAAATAACAAAAACAGAATAACCCTTTCCGCTGTTGGAAACTATTTTCTGGAAGAAGAATATGATCTAGGAAATATTTTTCTAAAGGCTTTTATGAAGTGGCAATTACCAAACCCAAACTCAAAATCTTTTAAAGAGGAAGAAGGATTCAATATAAAACCGTTTATAATAACACTACGTTTAATACAAAAAGTCAACAAAACTTGGCCAAACCCGGTTGGTATCAGTAAGGAAGAATTTTCGTTGTTTATACCTACATTAATCAATTACTCAAATGTCGATGCTGTAGCCAAAGAAATAATAAATCTCAGAACTAAACTACGAGGAATGAGAAAACTAGAAAAGAAAAAATACCTAATTTCATATAAAAAGGAATATATTCAAAAATTTCTAAATTCAAACGATAAAGAGTTAATTGAGAAAACAATAAAAAACAACATAACTTACACAGATAATATAATAAGGTATTTTAGGTTAACTAGATTTTTCTATATTAGAGGAAATGGTTATTATATAGATCTTGAACCGAAAAGATCTATTGAAATAAACAGTATTATAAAAAGCGATCCTGGAAAAGCAATAAAATTCAAAACACGTGATGATTATATACATTACTTATCTGATATTAAGCAACCGTTATTACCATGGGAAACTATTGAAAAATTGAAGGAAATTACACATGGATTAATAAACAACATCAATGAAATTCAAAAAGAATTTAATATTTCAACATTTACAGAAAAAAATTATAATAATTTTACAAAGGATCAAATTAAGAAATATATAGAAGAATTAAGAACAATAAGAAGGGATTTACAAGAAAGAAACAACTATGAAGATTCTAAAGATCTGAATAATATTAAAAAATACATTGGAATTTTGAAAAATGATATATATAAAATGGATAATAGGCCAATAGCACTTGAAAAATATATAACCCTTGGTTTAAACTCTTTGAACGATGCATTGAAAATAAAACCCAACTATCCAGTGGGGGATGATAATGAACCAACAAACACAGCACGAGCGGGAGAACCTGATATAGAATGTTTTTATAAATTGTTTAATTCCATTTGCGAAGTAACTATGCATAAAAACCAAACTCAGTGGTTTTATGAAGGGCAACCTGTAATGGATCATTTAAGAGATTTTGAGAGAAAAAATCCAAAAAAAACTGCATATTGTTTGTTTATAGCTCCTAAAATACATAGACGTACTATAAACACTTTCTGGGATTCAGTAAAACATGGATTTGAAGGGAAAAAACAAAAAATAATTCCAATAACAATTAATCAATTTGTAAAATTATTGGAGGTTTTAATTATTCTAAAAGAAAATAAAACAACCATTACACACGAAAACATATTACAGCTCTATGAAAGTATATTAAATATGGATAAAATTTCAGACTCTATTAAATGGTTCAATCTAATCCCTGAAAAAATAAAGATTTGGAAAAACGAGGTTTTATCATGAATAAATATATTGGGAAAAACAACAAGGGGAATTGTATAAAAATAATGAGTAAAATTCCCAACGGTAAGATCAATTTAATATTAACAGACCCACCATACAATGCTTCAAGAGGAGGAATTAGTTTACCTAATAATAAAACGGGAGGAGCATATTTCAAAATAAATGAAAAATGGGACATGTTTGGAGGTTATTCAGATTATATAAATTTTACTAGATCGTGGATAAATAAGGCAGACAAATTATTAACACCCAACGGTTCTATAATGGTTTGCTGTTCATTTCACAATATTGGAGAAATAATTATCGTACTCAAAGAACTTAATTATAAATTTATCAATTTAATCACATGGAAAAAAGCAAACCCAATGCCAAATATAACTAAAAGAATGTTGACACATTCTACCGAATTTGTTGTCTGGTTTTCAAAGGACAAAGGGTGGACATTTAATTATAATGAAATGAAAAAATATAATCAGGGAAAACAGTTAAAAGATGTTTGGGAATTTCCCCTTGTTCAGGGATTCGAAAGAATAAAGGGAGAAGATGGGAAAACATCACACCCAACACAAAAACCATTAAAATTATTTAGAAGATTAATAGAAATGGGAACGAATAAAGGAGACATTGTTTTAGACCCATTTATTGGCATAGGTACAACTGCAATAGCTGCCAAGGAATTGGATAGGAAATGGATAGGGATAGAAATTAATAAAAAATACATTGAAATAGCAAATAAAAGAATAAAAAAACATTTTAATTGATATTATGGGATACGTGCAAGCAAGACCAACAATTGAAGATAAGAAGATTAAATGCCCGTTCTGTAACGTGGGTGAAATAGACATAAGAATAACATCTGAATATATGAGTACAAGCTCTAGTTTTGCTGCTGACGGAAAAAAAGCGAGAATGCCCAATTATCATCCAGAAAGAATAGATGTTTTCTCTAAGTGTCCTCATTGTAATAAATCTAAAAAAGATATAAAAGACGCTATTGAAAGTGGAACTGGAAAACTCTCCCACGAAGAAAAACTAAAACGCGCCAAAAAGGCCGGAATGCCGACTATGATAGAAACCCCAACACCCGATAGGGATGAATGGGATGAGGATGAATAATGATTAGAAATCCCAGTCTCGGAAGAGGATAACTACACTGTCAATGAGGTATGAACGATTAATCAAATATTTATATATTATTTTCTAATGCAAAATCAAGACACTTATTCATTTTCTCCAAATCAATTTTTAAGGATTCTTCATCAGAAGGATTTATTCTGTCACCTGTATAATGTGCTTCTAATTTTGCTCTCATAATAGAAATAAGACTAAAAGATCCTTCTAGAATAACCTTGTTTATGAAAGAAAACTTTTCATTCTCTAAGAATATTGGATAAAACTTATCCGAGTGTGTTCTCATT